>JAYWAI010000481.1:0-21933 GCA_043782545.1 Acidimicrobiia bacterium | reverse complement strand
CGCCAGCTCGCAACCATCCGGCGGCGAGAAATATTCGCACTGGTAGCAGCATGCCCACAGTGGGGGCATGGCCAACTGGCTGCAGAGTGGGCTTATCGACTGACGCAGTGGGCTTCTTGGCCACTAACGCAGTGGGTTTGTCAACTATGTCAATAGGTTCGTCGATTGCTGCCAGCGAGTGCAGGTAGGCGTCGTTGATAGTCCAATTTCTTTCGAGTACATCAGTCATGGAGGATCTCCTTTTGTTGTCTTCGACGCAGTTGTACTCAACGCAGGTTGGCTGAGAAACCCCGCTATCGAACGCCATATGGCACGAAGCACTTGTATGACGGATACATTGCATTAACGCAACGATTTCGTGACAACACGTTAGCGATCGATTCCAACGATCAGACCCGAAAACCGCCGTTTTGGCTGTTACTTGGCCTAATCCTGACCCTTAACTGGGGTACCGCTTACCGTTACGTAGGGTTTGGTGCGGTAACCACGTTGAGGCTCGCTGCGAGCACGGAGATCGATTGGGCCAACGTGACATCTTGATCGGTGATGCCGCCGGATGCGTGTGTGGTGAGCGTGATGTGCACGATTCCGGGATACGCGAGTTCAATGTCGGGGTGATGATCTTGGGCATCGGCAATGTGGGCAATGGCGGCAACGAACACTCCGCCGACGCCAAATGTGCGGCCTCGAAACCGCGCTTCGATACGGTGATCAAGGGCGCTCCAATCGGGCAGATGGGTGTGCTCGACGAATTCTGAGGCAGTCATAGTTGGGCTCATGCGGCGAGCCTACCGGTGCTTCGTGAGAAGATGGCGGCGTGAGAGTTGCCCTGTTTACCCCGCCAACAATCGACGAAATTCGTTCCAATCGTGAGCGACTAGGTGACCTAGTCGTAACGACGCCCGGTCGACGTTTGGTCGACGATGCAGTGTCACTGGCGGTGGGCGCGTCGACGCAAGTGTGGATCAAAGAGGAACTTTTCCAACGCACCGGAAGTTTCAAACCACGTGGTGCACTGTCGGTGATGATGGACCTTTCGCCCGATGAGTTGCTCCGCGGCGTCACAGGTGTGTCGGCGGGCAACCACGCCATCTCGTTGGCATATTGCGCGCGTATTTTGGGTACCACGGCCACGGTTGTGATGCCACGCACCGCCAATGCTTATCGGGTGCAGGTGTGCAAGGACTATGGCGCAACGATCGAATTGGTCGACAACGTGCATGGCGCTTTTGAGCGGGTGCACGAGATCGTCGCCACTCAGGGTCGTACCTTTGTACACCCGTATGAGGGACCCAAAACCGCGTTGGGCACGGCGTCGGTCGGTGTCGAATTTTTTGATCAACTTGCTGCAGCAGGAACGCAGTTGGACGCGGTAATTGTGGCTACGGGCGGCGGTGGGCTCAGCGGTGGTGTGGCCTGCGCGTTCAAACAACTTTCACCGACGACGCAGGTATTTGCCGTAGAGCCAACGGGTGCCGATTCGATGTATCGCAGCTTCGCTGCTGGATCGCCACAGGCCATCGAATCGGTGCAGACAATTGCTGATTCGCTGGGAGCACCGCGATGTGAGGAGTATTCATTTCAACTCAATCGCCGATTTGTGGACGAGGTGGTGTTGGTCGATGACGAACAAATCCGAGAAGCTATGAGGCTGACTTTCCGAGCGGCAAAATTGGCCGTTGAGCCAGCCGGGGCGGCCGCTCTCGCCGGGTTGATGTACCCGCTCCGGGAACGACTTGATGGGAAATCTGTTGGCATCATCGTGTGCGGGGCCAACATCGACGCCGCCACGTTCGCCGCTCAAATTTTGCGCTGAATTGTTTGCTACTGGCGTGAAAATCGGCGGGCGTAGCGGGCGAGTGGCCACACGTCTTGATCTTCGCCGTAGCCCGTGCGTGTTAAGCCGTCGGGCGAGCTAGCGACTTCGAAGCCCATGAAGGTGCCCACGCATAGATTCGACGTGTGCAACGCCAGCCTGCTGATTGCTTGTCCGGTCACCACGAGTTGACGTCCATCGGTGTCGATCGCGTCGAGTTCGATCGTTGACACGCCGCCGGTGGCCTCGTCCCGAAGATTGCGGCGAGTAGCACTTTCTAAATATCGCAGGGCGCCATCGCGCCACAGGTAGCCACTGGAAAGCGACTCGAAGTCGGCATCTTGGTCGTCGGCGGGTGGTTGGCAGAACACGAGAAATGCTTCGTCGTCGCTGGTGGAGCCAAACACATAACTCAGCCGTGCCACATCCATACCAATGCGTTCTGGGCGTCGACCCCACGAGCGGTCGCGCACCGAGATGCAGTCAACTGGGATTTTCTCGCCGTTGAGCAACAGAGTGCCGGTGACCCGACCGTGTTGGTCATAGTGTGACGAACCAGTGAATGGCGGCTGGCCGCGCAAATGCGGCACGGGCGCGGTGAGGCCTTCAAAATGAAGGTCGGCGGTGAACTCGGTTTGGTCGCGGAACCGATAGCCGATGTCGTAACTCTGGCCGGGTTCGAGCATCTTGACGTATACCCCGTTTTTGAACTGGACGTCTCGCAAGTCAAGGGGGTTCGGCATCGGGAGGTGGTGGAAGTAGGCGTAGTACGGGGCTTCCCACGCCGCCCAGGTGTTCGGGCCGTACACAAATGCGCCGCCGCTAGAGAGGCCAAGATTGGGGCGCGTCTGCACGTAGAGCCAGCCGGCCAGACCGCGCTCAGGAACGTTGAAACTCCACCAGGTGGTCTCGGTCCAATCGAGCGCAGGCCCGGCGGCATGCATTGAATCATCGACTTCGGTGAAGGCCACCGAGGTCTCATAGGGAAGGGTGTTGGTCACGGTTTGTGTCCTGTCGAAGAGGGGCGAGCGGTCTACGCTCGCTCGGGCGTTTAATATTGCCCTATTTTCTCCGGTGCCGTGCTAGCGGCCCGCAAATCAAATTAGTGATGTGTTTCTGAGGGGTACCAAATGAGCGATATCGTCCAACTTCCGCTTGACATGATCGAGTGGATTTCAAGTGTCACCAACTCCACGTTCACGGCTGCTTCTCGTCAGGCTGGCGGTGGTCGCAAGCAAGCCTGGCTGGTCGATCTACACAACTCCAATGGGTCGGCAGAGCACATATTTCTGAGGTGGGATCAGAGCCCGGAATCGGCCAACATCGATCCGTGGACAGTGCGAAACGAGGCGGCGATCTATCAAGCGCTGCGCGACACGCCAGTGCCGGTGGCTCGGTTCATCGCCATGCACCCAACCAGGCAAGCCATGTTGTGCTCTCGGGTGTACGGCCGAAACTGGTTCTCACACATTGCCGATGAAACCGAAGCGCTCAGCACGGCGCAAGATTTCATTGGCCACCTCGCGGCGCTGCATTGCTTGGCCGTGAAAACGCTTGGGATCGACCACCTCGATGCCACGCTCACCGTTGCCGAAATGGCACTCGCCCAAGTTGACGAACTGGAAACGATCGTCACGGCTCGGGGCGGTGAGCCTGAGCCGCTGTTGGTGATGGCGCTGCGGTGGCTTCGGGCCAACGTGCCAACGTATTGCGGCCCCGCAGTACTCGTGCAGGGCGACACCGGGCCAGGCAACTTCATGTACGCCGATGGCCGCGTGACGGCCATCGTGGATTGGGAACTCGCACATTTCGGCGACCCCATGGACGATCTGGCGTGGGTGTCGCTGCGTAGCGTGCAGGAGCCGTTCACGAACTTGGATGACCGGTTTGCCGAATACACGCGCCTGAGTGGACATGCGCTGGATGCCGATCGGATTCGCTACTACCGAGTCTTGGCCGAGGCCAAAATATTGACCATGAATCACGGGCGTTCTTTGGGTGAAGTTGGCGGCGGAGCCGACGGCGGCAGCGACGTCGGGGCACGGTTGGTGTTTGGCCAGTTGCATCGCCGACTTTGCGCCGAGGCGCTAGCTGATGTACTCGGCTGCGAGTTGCCCTCAACCATTGACGTGCCACTCGGTCGGCAAACTGAAAGCGAGGAACTTTTCGATGTTGTGCTCGGTCAACTTCGCAACGTGATTTCACCCCGCATCACCGACTCGTTCGCGTTGCAACGAACCAAGGGCTTGGCCCGCGTGATCAAATATTTGGCCGAGTCGTCGCGATTCGGCGAGTCGTTTGCCGCTGATGAACTTGACGATCTCAGCGCAGCTCTGGGCGAACGTCCGGCGTCAGTGCCGTTGGGCCGTGGCTTGCTGAGCGTTGCCGTGCGAACGGGTCGAATCGACGACATCGCCGCGTTGAAGGTGATCTACCGCCAACTTCTGCGCACCAACGAACTCTTGCGCGGCGCGTCTGGCGCCCTCGCCTCGCGCCACTACTGGCCGCTGAGTTAGCGACCTACTCGGGTGCGACGTCAGCAATGATGTGTTTGAGCGTGAGTTTGGGTTCGTCGTTTTCAATGCGCTGCAGCCGGTAGCGATTCTCAAAAAGGGCTACCAACTCACCGTCGCCGCGTCGCAAGATTCGTATGCCACCAATGGCCCGCAGCCGTGGGGCGCTGGCCGCGTCGGTGAGACGGATGCCTTGGTAGCTGGCCGGTCGAAGCTCGGCGGGCGAATTGAATTCGTTTGCCAGTCGGTGCGCAAATACTTCAAATTGCAATGCACCCACCGCAGCCAAAATCGGCTCGGAATCGCCGACATCCAGGTCGCGCAATACTTGAACGACGCCCTCTTCATCAAGTTGCGCCAGCCCTCGGCGGAACTGTTTGAACCGGCTGATATCTAGCGGCCGAGCCGTGGCGTACACCTCTGGGGCGAAGCGGGGGATGGCTGGCAGGGTGACGGATTTGCCGGCATAGAGTGTGTCGCCGATCTGGATGCCCGTTGCGTTGATTAAACCAATGATGTCGCCGGGGTAGGCATCCTCGATTGTCTCACGTTCTGACCCAAATGCGGTAGTGGCAAACTTGGTGCCCACTGGCTTGCCGGTACGTGCGCAATCGACGTCCATAGCTCGTTCGAAGTAGCCGCTGCACACGCGAGCAAAGGCCAAACGATCACGATGCTTCGGATCCATGTTGGCCTGAATCTTGAACACAAACGCCGAGAATTCGCCGTCAATCGGGCGCTTGTTGCCGTTGATATCGGCGCGGGGTAGGGGCGCGGGAGCGAGGTCGATCACGGCATCGAGCAGCATGCGCACCCCGAAGTTAGTTAACGCTGACCCGATAAAAACAGGAGTTGATTGCCCGGCAAGAAAAGACTCAATATCGACGTCAGCGCCAACGGCGTCGAGCAAGGTGCAGCTGTCGAGCGCCACTTGCCAGGTGTCGCCCTCTTCAATTGCGGCGCGTTCGACGGGGATGATTTCTTCTGGCGCCGCGGCTGAGCCGCGAGCGGTTCGCGTAAAGCGGATGTAGTCGCCGGTGCGGCGATCGATCACACCGCGAAAGTCGCCCGGTATCCCTACTGGCCAGGTGGCCGGTGTCGGACGGAGGCCGATCTTCTCCTCGATTTCGTCGAGTAGTTCGAGTGGGTCGCGGCCGGGTCGATCGAATTTGTTGATGAATGTCAGCACCGGCAGGTTGCGAGATTTGCATACTTGAAAAAGTTTCAGTGTTTGAGCTTCAATGCCTTTAGCCGTGTCGAGCACCATGATCACGGCGTCCACCGCAGCCAGCACTCGGTACGTATCTTCGGAGAAGTCGCGGTGGCCAGGGGTGTCGAGCAAGTTGAACATGTAACCGCGGTAGTCAAATTGCATCACGGCCGACGAGATCGAAATGCCGCGTTGCCGCTCGAGATCCATCCAATCCGACGTGACGGCTTTGCGGCCGGTGTGAGCGTTGACGGCACCGGCTTCACGCACGGCACCGGCATACAAAAGGAATTTTTCGGTCAGCGTTGTCTTCCCGGCGTCGGGGTGGCTGATGATGGCGAACGTACGGCGACGCGTTGCTTCAGAAGTGATATCGATTGGGGGGGTCATCGCGCGATGCACGCCTTTCGGTTCCGGGCAATGATAGTTGGGCGCGTTCCGGGCAAACTAGGAATGTGTCGCCATCGCTCCCGTCGAACTCCGTGCGCACCCCCATCACCGTGGCCAGAAGCGTTGCCGCAACCATAGCAACGGTTTTGGCGGCGGTAATCTTGAAGTCGACGCGCGGGGACGCGTCGCAGTTTGCCCTCGGCTTACAGAAGCAACTCCAGCGGCCACCGCTGTGGTTGGTTAACTCGGTGGTCGGGTCGATGCAGTTCGTCACGTTTGCGGTGCCGATTGGAGCGCTTGTGGCGCTCGTGGTCACTCGCAAGATGCGCCGATTGGGGCGCATCTTGGTCGCCGGCCTCATTGCTCTTGGCCTGTTGAGAATCGTGCGCCTGTCGGTTGGGCACAACATTTTTCGGTTGGGACGTCCGGGTCGAGCCAGCTTTGGCGGAGGCGGAGCGTTTCCCACCACCGCGGGACTTGCCGTATTGGTTGCCATCATTCTCACCGAGGCGGTGTGGTGGTCGAAACGTTGGCGACGTTTGGCGTTTGTTGTAGCCATATGCGCGGTGGGTGCCCGGCTCGGTAGTGCACTTGCGCATCCATCCACCATCGTGGCGGCCATAACCGTTGGCACGTTGTCAGCCTCGATCGCGCTGTTGATTTTCGGCGTGCCGAGTCGACGGGCAACCGCGCTGATGGTGCAACAGGTGCTAGCGAGCTGCGGGATCATTGCTCAATCTGTAGTGGTGGACACATCGCCGGACTTTCGGGGCATCGCAACGTTCTACGGCGATTCGCGTGATGGTCGACGGGTTTTTGTGAAGGTCGTGAATCGGGAAGCACTGGCGACAAAATTTCCGTCGCGGGTGTACCGGTCTGTGCGGTTTCGCAATATCGGAGACGACCGCCCGTTCGAATCGCTGCGTCGACGCGTTGAATATGAGGCGTTGTGTTCACTGAAGGCGTATTCGGCGGGCGTTCCAACTCCTCGATTGCTGGAGGTCGTTGAATTTCCCGCTGGCGGCCACGCACTCATTTTTGACGTAACAGGATTGCGTTTGTTTACCGACACACCGGTCGAACAACGCACCGCGGATCTGGCGCAACGGGTGTGGACAACGGTGGCAAAGTTGCGGGCCAGTCGCATCGCCCATCGCCGGCTCAGCGCAGAGTGCCTCCTTTTGGACAGTGACGGCACTGTATTCATTGCTGATTTTTCGGGGGCGAAATTTGCTGCCGATGAACGACAATTGTCAGGAGACATCGCCGAAGTCCTAGCGATCACGTCGGCTCGGTTAGGAGTGGAATCGGCTGTGTCGGCCGCCGCTGGTGAACTTGGTCACGACGTTGTGGCCAGCGCGTTGCCACGACTCCAACCGCTCGCGCTGACCAGAACGACCCGCGCCGCAGTAAAGGAACACCAGTCACTCGAGCCGTTGCGAGAACACATCCGACAACTCTCGGGGCAGGCGGAATTGCCAGTAGAAAATCTTGAACGGGTCAGGCCTCGTACCGTTCTCATGGTGGTGGCGGCGGCGCTGGCGCTGTCGGCCCTCATACCGCAACTCATTGGTAAGGGCGACGTGTGGACCAAAATTCTCCATGCTCACCTTGGCTGGGCGTTGGGTGCCGTTGGCATGTCTTTGCTTACCTATCTCGGCGCGGCGATTGCTCTGGACGGCTCTGTGCCTGACACGTTGCCTCTGGGGCCGAACGCGGCAGTGCAGTTTGCGACCTCGTTTGTCGGGGTGGCCGCGCCTGGCGGCGGGCTGGCGCTTTCGGCACGATTCCTACAGCGCCGAGGTGTCGATTCTGCGGTGGCGGTGGCGGCGGTCGGTATCGACACGCTGGCCGGCGTGATCGTCCATTTTGTGCTCATCGGTGTATTCGTAGCCTGGGCGGGCAGTTCGGGGCTCCGATCGTTTCACCTCCCCTCCTTTGCCGCCGCGCTCGTTGTCGTGGGTGTCGTGGCCTTGATGGGACTCGTCACCATGGCAGTTCCCCGCCTGCGGCGCATGATGGCCGATCGGGTGATGCCACCAGTTCGCCGTGCCGTCAAAGGCCTGGCCGACACCGCTCGTCATCCGGCCAACTTGATTGAACTCTTTGGCGGGTCAGCGATCATCACGCTCGGGTACGTACTGGCCTTGCATATGGCCGTGTTGGCTTTTGGTGGCGAGCCGCCATTTACCTCGGTTGCTTTGGTGTACCTCGTGGGTTCTGTGGTGAGTTCCGTGGCCCCGACCCCGGGAGGCATCGGGGCCGTTGAGGCAACGTTGGTGGCAGGGCTGACGTCGGCTGGCATGGCCAGCGATACGGCCGTAGGTGCCGTATTGACGTTTCGTATGGCGACGTTTTGGTTGCCAATGATTCCAGGTTGGTTGGCCTTCATGGCGCTGCAACGCTCGGGCGATGTGTAGGTCATGGGCCGATGCTTTCGGGGTTTAGTGCTCAGGCCATGCGCACGGGTGATCTCGTGAGCAGTGAGTTGCATGGGCGCGTTGCGATCGTGACGGGGGCGGGAGGCGGGATCGGGCGAGCCCACGCGCTCAGGTTGGCGTCGCTTGGTGCAACGGTTGTGGTCAACGATCTCGGTACAACGCTGGATGGCTCTGGCGTCGACTCGAGACGGGCGGCCGTAGTAGTTGACGAGATTCGAGCCTTAGGCGGCGAAGCAATTGCCGACGTCGCCGACATTGCGTCGCTTGCCGGCGGCCGACGTGTGGTGGCACGTGCGATCGAGCAATTTGGCCGAGTAGATATCGTGATCAATAACGCCGGATTCGCCGTCGGTGGCGGCACCGTGATCGATCCCGATGAAGAAGCGCTCGACCGACTGATGGACGTACACCTCAAGGCCGCTATCGGCACCATGTCGGCGGCCGTGCCTGACATGGTGACCCGGGGTTGGGGTCGTGTTGTCAATACCGTGTCAGAAGCGGCGTTGGACGCTCGTTTCGCGGCAACGCTGGGGTACGGCGCGGCGAAGGCGGCGCTGTGGTCGGCAACTCTGGTAGCGGCCTCAGAAACCGCTGGCACCGGCGTAACTGTCAACGCTATTTCGCCGGGAGCGCGCACCAGAATGAACGCTGAACTTCTTGATCACAACTTTCGCGGCGGGCGGGCGATCGATCTGGATCCAGCCCACGTCGCCAATGTCGTGGCATATTTATTGTCAAACGATGCGGCCGATATCAATGGCCGCGTGCTACACGCCGCCGGCGGTGAGGTCCGCGAATACAGCACAACACGGACGTCCAAAAGCCAACTAGTGGCCCGCATTTCCGCTCATCAGCTGCTTGCGCTAGAGCCGACGCCAGAACGGTGATTGGTCAAATCCGGCGCAAGGGCTCCAACGCCGTGGCGAGTGATTCCACATCACGGGGATGAAACGGCCTCGGTAGGACGATGAGCCCGAGGCCAACACCACCTTCGGAATAGCGATGGGCCAGATCGGCAGCCCGTTGCGGTGAGTCGGCCCACACCAGCGCGGAAACTAAAATGGTCTTGGGGTCGCGGCCGATCTTGTCGCATTCGGCGTTGAGAACGTCGCGTTTCTGGCGGAGTTCGGGGAGCGGGTCTTTGGCGGCGGTACCGAAATTCCAATGGTCGGCGTATTTGGCGACAAGTGGGAGGGTGCGTTTTTCGCCGCTGCCGCCAATGCACAGCGGCGGGTACGGCGTCTGGATTGGCTTCGGGTTGCAGTAGGCGTCGCGCAATTGAAAATGCTCGCCGTCGAAATTTGATTGTGGCTGTGTGAGCAGCAAACGCATGACTTCGAGGCCCTCGGCGAAACGGTCGCACCGCTGTTTCACCGAGCCAAGATCGATGCCGTACGCCGTGCATTCCTCGTTGTTCCAACCGGCGCCGACGCCCAACTCGAGGCGGCCCCCCGAGGTGATGTCGAGTGTGGCCGCCATGTTGGCCAGCAGAGCGGGGTGGCGGTAGACCATGCCTGACACCATCACACCACCGCGCAGCCGAGTGGTCGAATGCAAAAGCGCGGCGAGCGTCATCCAGCCTTCCATGCAGTCGCCGTCACGAGGTTGGCCCATGATGGGTTCGAAATGGTCAAACGTCCAGCCCGATTCCCACAGGTCGATGTCGTCGGCGGTTTTCCACACGTCGAGCATTTCCGGCCAGGTGCACATTTGGGGCGACGTAGAAAACGCGAATCTCATGCCGGCAAGTTACTCCACCTGCCACAGTCGTCGAACCGGTCGATTTGGCGTGCGCCGCGCGGATGGCTCTGGTGAACGGTCGCACGAATGTGTTGGCGATTTCGAAGTGAGTTGTATCTCGAAATCTCGCTGATACCCTGCCGAAGGACGAACCGACGAGTGGGGGCACTATGAGCACCTGGCATCTGGCGAGCTTTTGGGGGATCACCACTGGGGGCGACCCCGATAGTGGCGATGGGGCCTTTCACGCGGGGCATCTCAACGATGTGCTCCGATTGGATGAGACTCCGTTTCCGGTGGTGCTTGTTGCGTCGGAGACTTCGGGGGTGTGGCTTGTCAATTTGACTGGTGGCATCGCATTGCCGTTGAGTGACCATTGGGTGTTTCCAGATTTGAACTCGCTCGCACATGGCACCCATGGCACCCGCCACGTGTATGCCGGTGGTACAGCGCTGTATGAGACCGACACCCGTGCGTTCGCGCCGTTATTCAGCTGGCGTCAAATCCCGCTGGTAGATGCCGACGGTAAGGATCTCGGCGCGCAAGGGATCATTGACATTGCGGTGATTGCGGAGCGACGTAAGCTGGTCCTCGCCTGCGGCGACGGCATTTTGTGGGCGGACATCCCGCCGCCGGGAGGCACCTATGCGTTTCGACGGGCACCGATCATGCCCAGCGGCGCGTACAGCGGTGTGACCGAAGGGCCCGGCGGCACAGTGGTAGTGGCGGCGTGGGGATCGGACAACTTCAACCATTTCGGCTTGTTCTACGGCTCGTGGAGTGGCCCCGATCTGTTGTTCAGCCGCTCGTCGATCTTTGGCAATGTCAACCCGGCGATGATGCTGCGCACCTCGATTGATAGCTGTCGGCAGGACCGTTCGGTGATATACGCGGTTGCCGGCGGCCTGTATCGCAACGCCACAGGCGACGTCATCAACGACACGATCTATCGTGTTTTTCGGTCGAAAGACGGGGGGAAGAATTGGCAAGCCACCGGCAGCAAAGTGACCAACCGTTCAGACCCACTGTTTGGCGACCCGACGAAAAACCTGCCAGGGAATCAGCAAGACTGGAACAACTGCATCACTATTTCTGCTGACCCGCGCCGCGTTGCGCTTGGCTGGCGGGGTGGCTATTTCGTGTCGAACGACGCGGGGTCGACGTGGACAATGACATCGGCAGACGCGCCGCATCTCCATTCAGATATCCACGCTCTTGCGTTCGACCAATTCGACGGAACCCAAACCACCTTGTACGTGTGCAGCGATGGTGGTCTAGCAGTGACGCCTGACCTCGGTGCGACGCACTCGTCTCAGGCCAACCGTCAACTGTCGAACCTGCAGATCTTTCAGATTGCCACCAGCTACCAGGATGCCGGTGTGACCGCGATCAGCCTTCAGGACAACGGCGACAACTTCACTGCCGTCTACCCAAACCCGGACCCGTGGCAGGATCTCGACGGCGGCGACGGTGTATCGGTCAACTCGATCCGAACGGGCCAGTTGCTCTACCGCAACAACACTGTGACCCTGGGCGGCGTCGAGTTCGGCAATCGCATTCGAGCGGCGAATTGGAACAGCGGTAAGCGGCACTTCGACAACGTAAAGCTGTTCGGCAGCTCACCGCTGTCCCAGGGCGTAGTGCCTCTCGATGGAACGGGTGACGGGCTGCCGTTCCCGTCACTCATTGAGATCGTCAACAGCCCCGCGTTCAAGAACTCCGCCGGTGAGCCAATGCTTTCCGTGGCCGCTACCGATGACCAACTCTGGGGGCTTTTTGCGCCGGCATCCGGAAAGCTCCACTGGACTGCGTTGGCAACGATTCCGGCGACTCGTGACAAAAAGGGCAAGTTGACCGAGCACATTGCGGCGATCGCCAGCCCCGATGGTAAGGCCGTTCTCGTTGGCACTGACACCGGCCGGCTTTTCCGGTTGAACGCTCCCGGGTTCGCCGCTGTCGACCAAACACCGGTGCCGATTCCGGGAGGTATCACGCGATTCGTGGCGCACAGCGCGACAAACGCGTTTGCGACTGCCGGTGGGCAACAGGTCTGGAAACTGGTCGGTAGCACCTGGAAGCCTGCCAAGGTTCCGGCGGGCGCGCAAGGCGACTTCACTGCTTTCGATACCGACTGGACTACCAACCCCAAGGGACTCTTTCTCGCCACCGACAATCGTGTGTACAGCTCGGTGGACAACGCGAAAACCTGGACTGACATTTCCGCTGGGCTCCCCGAAACGCCACACTGCAGGGACATGCAATTCGTTGCGGAACGTAGTGGCCTGCATCTGCTGTACCTGGGCACGTACGGGCGATCGGCGTTCCGACGCCTCCTCAACGCGGAGCACGCCGAGCCTCGCGAAGTCGTCGTGACCGGGCACATGGACCTTGTAGACCGTGTCGCTATAGGTCATGATCAGTGGGCTCACCCTGGCTTCCACAACGTTGTCTCGCTCGGCCCCGATCATCCTGTGGAGCACGTGGTGATCGTCGAGGACGACGGCGACGAAGTCCAAGTCGTCCTGGATCTCGCGTTCCAATGGTTCCTCGACGGTCGGGTCGAAATCGTGCATGTGGCCAAGCTCATTTCCAAGGACGAGGACAACGACGTTGAGGACACTCACTCGGCTTCCACCATGCTCACGCCCGGCACCAACAAGACGATCACCTTCGACCTCGTCAGCGACGAATTCTGGCCCGACCGAGCCCACGTCGAGTTCAAACTCCAGACCTAGAGTAATCAGTTATCAACGTCCGTGGCCGCGCAGATGGCGGTGGACGTCGGTTGGAGCGGGTGACGGGAATCGAACCCGCATGGCCAGCTTGGAAGGCTGGAACTCTACCATTGAGCTACACCCGCAGAGTCCGGCCATGCTAGCCAACACGGTCGCCGGTGCTGAAGCAGTTCGATTGCACAACGCGTGTTTTGACGAAGCCCTGCGTAGATTGTCGCTATGCATGATTCGGTCACCGTCCACATCAATGCCGCGCCGAACGACGTGTGGGAGCTCGTGAGCGACGTCACCAAGATTGGTCGTTACAGCCCGGAAACCTTTGAGGCGCAATGGCTCGAGGGTGCCACTGGTCCGGCCGTCGGCGCCAAGTTTCGCGGCCACGTCAAGCGCAACGGCATTGGGCCGATCTACTGGACGAACTGCGAAGTCACCGAGTGTGAGCCGGGCAAAGTGTTCGCGTTCGCAGTCGTGATGCGTGAGAAGCACATGAATATTTGGCGCTACGACCTTGCCGCCTCCGGCGACGGCACCGACGCCACCGAGTCGTTTGCCTTAGCTAACGCGGCTTGGTCGCGTTTGTATTGGAAACTGCTCGGCTGGAGCCGTGGCAAGACCAATCGTGAAGGCATGCAAAAGACGTTGGAACGCATCAAGGCAGAAGTGGAAGCCACTCACTAAGTCGCTAGCCGCACCGCCGACGGCCCGCCGCAGCCGACGCGTTATCTGCGCTAGCCAGGCTTCGTGGCAACGAGTGTGTAACTCAGCGGAAGCCTTTCGGGAGCGTCCAACATCACGAATTCACCGGAGTGTCTTGGGCTGGGGCCCATGGCATCAGGGAACGCGGCCCATGGCAGTTCTCGGTGCTCCTCGAACGCAGTGATCTGCAGCCCGGCCTCCCACAATGCGTTGAAAATTTCACCCAGCCCGTGGTTGAAATGCACCATCTCGGGCGCGCTGAGTTTGCCGTCGCCGGCGTAGCTGGTGTCCTTTGAAAACGGCACACCCTCGGTTTCGAAATACGGAAATTCAACCACCAACAAGCCATCGGTTCTGGGGTCGCTGAGCGCCCACGCCATGGGGTGCCCCTCGCGAATAAAAAGGCGACCGCCCGGCTTCAAGAGTGCCGACACAACCTGACCCCATCGGGCAATGTTGTCGAGCCAACAGATCGCGCCAATACCGGTATACACGAGATCGAACTGCACTCCGCCCAGCGCTTGCGGCGCCCCGTACACGTCGGAATCCACGAACGTCACCGCGTTGCCCGCTCGGTCGGCGAGCGTACGACCTACCGCGAGAGCGGACGGAGAAAAGTCAACACCGGTGACACTGGCCGCACCGAGGCGGGCCAAACTCACGGTGTCAGTGCCCACGTGACATTGCAGATGCACGACATCGAGGCCGTCCAAACAGCCCAGGCGGGCAAGGTCATAGCGCACGACGTCAGTGATATGAGTCGGGTCATCGAAAGCGTCAAGGTCGTACCCGTTAGGGCCGGTGTGCACCGCGACTCTGGACTCCCAATTGGCCTTGTTGATTGCAATCCAATTCTCAATGCTCATCGCCGCACACTATTGCGATGGGGCTGCGAGGCGGCCGAGAAATGGCGTAGATTTCTGACATGCAAGAGAATCCGCTGGCGTTCGTTGGGTCGGTGCCTGAGCACTACGACCGGTTGCTTGGTCCGTTTTTGTTTGAGCCGTATGCGGTTCACGCCGCGGAGATTGTGCTCGGGTCACGGCCGGCGCGGATTTTGGAAGTTGCCAGTGGCACAGGGCGTGTGACACGTCACTTGATCGACGGCCTCGATGCCGGGGCTTTGTTAAGCGTCACAGATCTCAGCTCGGACATGTTGGCTATCGCTCAGGCACGCCTCGGCGCAAGTGACAACGTGCGTTGGGAGGTGGCCGATGCAGCCAACCTCGTCTACGGCGATGCCAATTTCGATGCGGTTGTGTGCCAATTCGGTTTGATGTTTTTGCCGGACCGACTTGCCGGTCTCTGCGAGTGGCATCGCGTGCTGTGCCCAGGCGGCCGATTGACATACGCGGTGTGGGACTCGCTTGACGCCAACCCGGCTTGGGTCATCCGCGATGTGCTCGGCGAGATGTTTGCCGACGGTGCGCCTCAATTCATGCAGCTTCCCCATTCAATGCACGACGCCGACGAATTGGGCTCGATCACCCGACGTGCGGGTTTTGCCGACGTGGTCGTCGACCGTGTCGCGCTCACTGGTCGCAGCCCTTCGGCCCGCGACGTGGCGAGTGGATTCGTGTACGGCACACCTTTGTTGGCCAGCCTGACGTCGTTTGCTGCTGACCGAATCGAAGAACTCTGCGAGCGACTGACAGGCGCACTCATCACACAGTTCGGTGACAAACCGCTGTCGGCCCCGTTGAGCGCTTACGTCGTCACGGCGTCCAAGGGCGTTGCTAACGATCAGTGAAGTCGAGGTGCGTGTGCAGGGGAGTGAATCGAGCCGATGCCGCGTCCAGAATGTAGTTGTGCCGCAAGACCCACGGGGCTTTGGAACCTTGCTTGGGCAGGGCGGCAGCGCCCCGGTTGACGTAGCCGGCGTTGAGGCCCAATACGGGCACGGTGCCGTGCGTTTCGCCAGGATGCTTTGGTGTGGCCGCGGCGTAACCTTTGACGTCCATGCGTTTGATGAGCTTGCACACGTTGCGCGATGAGATGTCGGCCCGCAATGTCCATGAGGCATTCGCGTAGCCAATGCACAAGGCCATGTTGGGAATGCCCGAGAGCATGAATCCCTTGTACATAAAGGTTTCCCCGGCATTGACCTTCACGCCGTCGACGGTGAGCGCCACGCCACCACACGGCACTAGCGTAAGCCCGGTAGCGGTCACGATGATGTCGGCGAGCAACTCGTCGCCGGAACTCACCGAGATGCCGGTTGGCGTGAAACTCGAAATGGTGTCGGTCACGATCGACGCCTTGCCGGACTTCATGGCCGTGAAAAGGTCGCCGTCGGGCACCAGGCATACGCGCTGATCCCACGGGTTGTACGTCGGGCTAAACGTTGGGTCGAGATTGAACTCTTCTGGCAAATGTTTGCGAATGCCTTGGAGAAAAAATTCCTTCGCCTTGTCCGGGCGTCGGCGCGACATTTGGTAACTCAAGGTGGTGAGACCCACGTTTTTCCAACGCACCAGACGGTGCGCCACCGAACCCGGTAGATGCTTGCGGAGTTTGTCCGCAATGGCATCGACCGAGGGCAAAGCGGTGATGTAGGTGGGGGAGCGCTGCAACATGGTGACGTGCGCCGCGGTTTCGGCCATCGCCGGCACCAGCGTGACGGCGGTGGCGCCGCTGCCCACGATTACCACGCGTTTGCCGGCGTAGTCGAGTTCGACGGGCCACTTTTGGGGGTGAATGACTTGGCCTTCAAAGGAGGCTCGCCCGGGGAAGTCTGGCGTGTAACCGCCGTCGTAGCTGTAGTACCCGCTACAAAAATAGAGAAAACTAGCTGTGATAGTTGCCGGCTCGGTGGCTCCTGAAACGGTGGCCGTCAGCGTCCAGGAATTCGTCTCGCTCGACCACTCGGCAGCCGTGACGCGGTGCCCAAATTTGATGTTGCGAACGATGTTGTTTTCTTCTGCCGTCTCTTTGATGTAGCTCAAGATTGATGGTCCGTCGGCAATGGCTTTGGGGTCTTTCCACGGCTTGAACGGGTAGCCCAGGGTGTACATGTCCGAATCGCTGCGCACGCCGGGGTAGCGGAACAAATCCCATGTGCCGCCAATCGAATCCCGGCCTTCCAAAATGGTGTATGTCTTGCCGGGGCACATGGTTTGTAGGCGATACGCCGCACCAATTCCCGACAAGCCGGCCCCGATAATGACGACGTCAACTGACTGTGTTGGCACTCGAATTCCTATTCGCCGACTGGGTTATTGAATTGCCGAGCCAACCAGTCTTCGAGGTCACGTTGCCACTGGGCAACGGCGGGCACAGCCTGAAACAACATGTGTCCGTGGGGCAAACCGGGGTACACGTGCAGCTCGGTGGGTACGCCGGCCTGGTTGAGGCGTGTGGCGTAGGCCACGTCTTCGTCGCGAAACCCATCCGCGGTACCAACCGCAATGAATGCCGGGGGCAGCCCTGCAAGGTCGGTGGCTCGTGCCGCCGCGGCGTAGACCGGAATATCAGAGGTGCCGTAGAGGTCGCCGAGGTAGCTCCTCCAGCCGTAGGTGTTTGATTCCTTTGACCAAATGATGAGCCCTTCGATTTGGCTCGACACGGTGGATTGCGAATCGTCAATCATCGGGCACTGCAACAATTGGAACAGGACGGGCACTTCGCCGCGATCACGAGCAAGCAACGCCAACCCGGCTGCCAAACCGCCACCGGCGCTCACGCCGCCAATGCCGATTCGGGTGCGGTCCACGCCGATCGAAGCGGCATTGTCGTACACCCATTTCAGCCCGACGTAACAGTCTTCCAGAGGCCCCGGGTAGGCCGTCTCGGGTGACAAGCGGTACTCCACTGACACGCCCACGCATCGGTGGCTCACACACAATGCGTCGAATTGGGCGTCGTCCATGTCGTAGGTGCCAATGACGTAGCCGCCGCCGTGGATCGAATAGAAACACGGCAATTCGCCCGTGACGCCCGCCGGGCGATGTACTCGAATCGTCACCAGAGGATCGTGAGAAACAATCACATCTTTGCGTTCGACGGTGTCAGAAAGGTCGGGACTGCCCATCGAGTAGCTGCGCATAAGGGCTACAGAATCGGCATTAATCGCGGGGAACGGAATCGCGTTGGCGAGTTCACGCGCCAGAGGATGTAAGAGCGAGAGGCCGTCCATCGGATGCTGCTGATTAGACATGTCATTCATGCCGGGAGTGTAGACCTCGCGTTGTTTCCCTTCACGCTTGGAAGCCGTGCACGGCGCCGGGGATCGTGGTCGTGCTGGCGTGAGAATTTGCCCACAAGGTTGGTTCTGTCGTCTACTGACATTAAGTTGAGACTTCCATGTTGATGCGACTCTTGCGAGAGAATTTACGCCGGTATCGGGGGTCGTTGATCGCCGTGGTGGTGTTGCAAGCAATGCAAGCCACAGCCACGTTGTACCTGCCGAGTTTGAACGCCAGCATCATCGACAAGGGGATCGCACGCGGAGACAAGGGGTATATCTGGTCGACCGGCGGCGTCATGCTGGCAATCACATTTGTGCAAATAATTTGCTCGACTGGCGCGGTGTATTTCGGTGCACGCGCCGCGATGGGTTTCGGTCGCGATGTCCGCGACGCCATCTTTCACCAGGTATCCACCTACTCCACACGCGAAGTGCATCACTTCGGATCAGCGTCACTTATTACGCGCACAACCAATGACGTCCAGCAGGTGCAGATGGTGTTACTGATGACGTGCACGTTGCTCATCGCGGCACCGATGACTGGCGTGGGGGGCGTGATAATGGCGTTACGCGAAGACGTCGGATTGTCATGGATTCTTACGGTGAGTATTCCGGTTTTGGTGTTCGCCATTGGCAATGTCGTGACGCGGATGGTACCGCAATTTCGGGTCATGCAGGAGCGCATCGACCGGGCCAATCTGGTGCTCAGGGAACAGATCGTCGGCATGCGGGTGGTGCGTGCGTTTGTTCGCGAACCTGTCGAACGCGAACGGTTCGCTGGAGTCAACCGTGACCTCACCAACACGGCGTTGCGAGCGGGCCAGTTACAGGCATTTATGTTTCCCATCGTGATGTTGGTGCTCAACGTTTCGACCGTAGCGGTGTTGTGGTTTGGCGCCGGGCGAGTAGGTCACGGCACGTTGCGGATCGGCGGATTGATTGCCTTCCTGACCTACCTCACTCAAATTCTCATGGCCGTCATGATGGCCACATTTATGGCGGTCATGATTCCTCGCGCTGCGGTGAGCGCTGACCGAATCATGGAGGTGCTCGACACGCCGTCATCGGTGGTACCACCCTCTGCGCCGGTTACTGAATTTACATCACATGCGACGTTGGAGTTTCGAGACGTCGGGTTTCACTATCCCGGTGCTCAGGAGCCGGTGCTTACCGGGGTCTCCATGGTGGCGCGGCCGGGGCAGACGACGGCAATCATTGGCAGCACCGGGTCGGGCAAAACCACGTTGCTCAACCTCTTGCCTCGGCTCTTTGATGCCACGTCGGGCTCCGTGTTGGTGGATGGCGTTGACGTGCGCCACATAGCGATGGAGACGTTGTGGCAGCGCATAGGTTTCGTGCCCCAACGGCCCTATCTTTTTTCGGGCACGGTGGGATCGAATCTTCGCTTTGGCAACGCGGCTGCCACCGATGATGACTTGTGGGCTGCTCTGGACATTGCCCAAGCGTCTGGATTCGTGAAAGCCATGCCGGGTGGGCTTGCCGCCCCCATATCACAAGGCGGATCAAACGTTTCTGGTGGCCAGCGACAACGTTTGGCGATCGCTCGTGCCCTTGTGCACAAGCCAGAGATCTACCTTTTCGACGATTCATTTTCGGCTCTCGACGTCGCCACCGATGCAAGTCTCCGGGCCGCTCTGACGCCGCACATCGTGAACTCCACCTTGCTGATCGTTGGGCAACGAGTGTCGAGCATCATGAACGCTGACCAGATCGTGGTGCTAGAAGGTGGTCACGTTGTGGGGCTCGGAAAACACGCTGATCTCCTCGATAACTGCGTCACGTACGCCGAAATTGTGGCCTCACAAATCAACGCCGAGGACTCACAATGAGCAACGACGACATCAGCACCGACGTGAGCACCGCTGTGAGCAACGACCAGGTCCCAGATCGCCCGCCGGTCACCGAGCAGCGATCGCCATTCGGCCGCATGGTAGGGCCCGGAGAGAAGTCGAAGGACTTTGCCGGATCGACTCGCCGGCTTCTGGCCACCATGCGCCCCGAGCGTCCCCGAGCTCTCATCGTTATCGCGGCGGCCTTTACCAGCGTGACGCTTTCGGTAATCGGCCCCAAGGTCTTAGGTCGAGCAACCGACGTGATCATTCAAGGCGTGACTAAACGTCGCGGTGGCATCGACATGCATCACCTGCGGAATCTGCTGCTTGTCGTCATCGGCATTTATGCGGTGTCGTCCACACTGGCATGGTTGCAATCTCACTTCTTGGCCGGTGTTGTACAACGCACGATGTTTCGCATGCGCAGCGACGTTGAAGACAAGCTGAATCGACTACCTCTTGCCTACGTGGATGGCCAGCAACGCGGCGATCTGCTGAGCCGGGTGACCAACGACATCGACAACGTGGCGCAGAGTTTGCAACAGACGCTGAGTCAAATGCTCACGTCTGCGCTCACGATCTTGGGTGTCGTCGCGATGATGTTCATCATCTCGCCGATCTTGGCGCTCGTGGCCCTCGTCACAATTCCAGTGTCGCTGCTGATTGTGCGGGAAGTAACAGCGCGGTCAAAGAAACGGTTCGTGGCCCAGTGGGCTCATACCGGCTCGTTGAACGCGCAGGTTGAAGAAGCCTTCACTGGCCACTCGCTGGTCAAGCTTTTTGGGCAACAGGGCGCGGTGGAAGGTCGTTTCTCGGCCACAAATGAGAAGCTCTTCGATGCCAGTTTCACCGCCCAATTTTTGGCCGGTGTCATACAGCCGCTCATGATGTTTCTGGGCAACCTGAACTTTGTGGCCATCGCCGTCATTGGCGGCCTTCGAGTCTCATCGGGGTCGATGTCCATTGGTGACGTGCAGGCGTTCATTCAATACTCGCGGCAATTCACGCAACCGCTCACGCAGATGGCCTCGATGATCAACGTGCTGCAATCGGGCGTCGCGTCCGCTGAGCGTGTGTTCGCGCTACTTGACGCTCAGGAGGAATCGGCCGATAGCAAGCACCCAGAGTTGGTGGTGCGTCCAAAGGGGCGGGTGGAATTCGATCACGTTGCGTTTTCTTACGACCCGGCGAACCCGCTGATCGCCGACTTGTCCTTGACCGCCGAACCGGGCCAAACCGTCGCCATTGTGGGGCGAACGGGAGCGGGCAAAACGACTCTGGTGAATCTCATTATGCGCTTCTACGACGTCGATAGCGGCGCCATCCGGCTCGATGGCGTCGACATCAATGCCATGCGTCGAAGCGATCTGCGGTCCAACGTGGGCATGGTGCTTCAGGACACCTGGCTGTTCGGCGGGTCAATCCGAGAAAATATCGCGTATGGCAACTCCGACGCCACAGAAGAACAGATTCAGGCGGCGGCAAAAGCTACCTATGTGGATCGTTTCGTACGCTCGCTTCCTCACGGTTACGACACCATCATCGACGACGACGGTGGCACCGTGAGCGCAGGCGAAAAGCAACTCATCACCATTGCCCGAGCTTTTCTTGCCGACCCAACCATTTTGATTTTGGACGAAGCCACCAGCTCTGTAGATACGCGAACCGAAGTGTTGATACAACGGGCAATGGCCGCCCTTCGAGCACAACGCACATCGTTCGTTATTGCCCATCGACTGTCGACGATTCGAGATGCCGATCTCATTTTGGTGATGGAGGCTGGCTCGATCGTGGAGCAGGGAACACACGCCCAGCTACTGGCCCGAAGGGGCGCCTATTCGGCGCTCTACCGTGCCCAATTCGTTGGCCCTGCCATCGTGTGACTCAGCGTGATGCGGCGACTGGGTGTTCGGTCAGCAGCGCAGTCAATTTTTTGAAATGTCCCGTCAGCCCGTCGGCGTGTTGCCCGGCGTGAATTGGCTCGCACCCTTTGATGATGTTTATGTAACTTACGCAATGGAACGCATGGCCGAGCCCGCTCAAAAGGTGTCGTTTGGCCCGCACCGCCTCGACATCGATCGCATCTGACCACGATTCCAAGAATGCCTCCCACACAGCGTGTTGAGCGTCTTCATCGTCGTTCAGCCATTCGAGCCACGGGAAAATGTCCACGACCGGGTTGGCAATCGCGGCGTCTGACCAATCCAGCAGGACGGCAGCGCCATCCACAAGCGTCACATTTCGCGGATGAAAGTCGCCGTGCACCAGCGTTTCAGGAATGGCCAAATCGTGGAGGGCGACGACAGCATTGTTGAGCCAACAGGTCACGAGTGCAATTTGTTTTTCGGGCACT
>JAYWAI010000480.1:0-8288 GCA_043782545.1 Acidimicrobiia bacterium | reverse complement strand
GACAAGCCTGCGGCGCTGACGAAATTCGCCGACAAATACGGCTTTGAATTCGTGCTCCTGAGCGATGTGGACCATGCGGTTGCCGAGGCGTACGGGGCGTGGGGACAGAAGAAAAACTACGGCAAGGAATATGTGGGAATCATTCGCTCCGCCGTGCTAGTCGACGAAAAGGGCAGAGTCGCTGCGGCGTGGCCGGCAATTTCGCCCAAGGCAACCGTGCCCGAGCTTGTCGCCGCATTGGCGGCCTAATCGTGTCGTTGCCAAACCCGATCGACATTTTGCCCCACCGCGCACCATTTCTGTTCGTCGATTCGCTGCTCTCATTGGTACCAGGAGCCACCGCAACGGGGCTGTGGAAACTGGAGCCAGATGCCTGGTTTTTCACGGGCCACTTTCCCGGCCGCCCAACGCTGCCCGGGGTTTTGATGGTAGAAGCAATCGCGCAAATGGGTGCCATTGCGGTGCTGACCGATGAGCGTTACACCGGTAAGTTGCCCCTCTTTGGCGGCCTTGATGGAGCCCGCTTTCGGCGTCAGGTGAGCCCCGGCGACACGCTTACCATCGAAGTCGAATTGGGTCGTATGTCGGCTCGCGCCGGGAAAGGCGCCGGTCGAGCGTTGCTTGGCGATCAGGTGGCGTGCACGGCAGAGTTGATGTTCGTGCTCGTCGACGCGTAGGCGCAACGACTGTTGCGACTGTTGCGACTGCTTGGCCGCTACGCCGGGCCGATCACCAAACAGCCGTTGTGGCCACCGAAACCAAACGAGTTCGACAACGTCGGGGCGGGCGTCCAACCGCGGGGCGCGCCGTAGACGATGTCGATGTTGGCCAACTCGGGATCACGCTCGCTGAATCCTGCCGTGGGAGGAATTTGCCGGTGTTCCATGCTGAGCAAAATTGCCGCCGCTTCCAGTGCACCGGCGGCGCCGAGGGCATGCCCGAGCACGCCTTTAATCGATGACACGGCTGGCCCGGGCGTGCCGAAAATTTTAGCAATCGCCGCGGCTTCTGCCGCATCATTGAGTGGCGTCGACGTGCCGTGAGCATTGACGTGAGTAATCGCCGAGGGCTCCAGACCCGCGTCCTCAAGGGCCAACCGAATACAGGTGATTGCGCCGACCCCACCTGGTGATGGGGCGGTGATGTGGTGAGCATCGGCATTCGACGCCGCGCCGAGGATTTCGCCATAGATGTGCGCACCGCGAGCCACGGCCATATCCCACTCTTCGAGCACAAGTACTGCGCCGCCCTCGCCGATCACGAACCCGTCACGGCGCACGTCGAACGGACGCGAGACGCCTGAGTTTGACAGTGCGGTCATGTTGCCGAAACCTGACAAGCCGAGTTTGGCAATAGCTGCTTCAGAGCCGCCAGCCAACATGGCATCACAACGGCCCCACGCAATAGTGCGCGCCGCGTTGCCAATGGCGTGGGTACCAGCCGCGCACGCGGTCACGACCGTTTCACAGGGGCCCTGCCAACCAAAACGCATTGACACGCTGGCCGCACCGGCGTTGCCCATAATCATGGGCACGAGAAATGGCGAGACGCGCCGAGGGCCCTTGTCGCGCCATATGTCGTATTGGTCTTCGATGGTGAGCAGACCGCCCACACCAGTGGCGATCATCACCCCGGAGCGAGCTCGGGTAGCGCCCACAAGTCCATCGACTGCGCCGGCGTCTTGCAATGCCAGCGTGGCCGCGGCCATGGCGAAGTGCGCGAAACGATCAGCCCGGCGGGCATCCTTGCCGTTTTCGTACCAATCTTCCGGCACAAACGGCTCCACGCGTCGTTCGGTGGTGTCACTTTGCGGGCCACACAGGCCAGCCCAAAATTGTTCTTTGCCAATACCCGCGCTTGACACGATTCCCATGCCGGTGACGGCTACACGGCGGCCCTGCATACGGCTAGACCAATTTGGTGGTGACCAGGCTGTAGGCCTGGGCAACGGTGTCGATGCCGTCGAGTTCTTCTTCACCAATCGTCACACCGAACTCTTCTTCGAGCGCCATAACGAGCTCGACGAGGTCAAGGCTGTCGGCGTCGAGATCGTCGCCGAAGCGAGCCTCGAGGGTGACTTTGGCATCGTCAACGGACAGTACGTCAACGCAGCATTTGCGGAAACGGTCGAAGATGTCGTCGCTCATGTGGGGAACTCCTTGATATTGGTGAGAAATGCACTAGTGAAAATTGCCATGAAAAGAACTAGTGGCCCATGCCCAGGCCGCCATCGACCGGGATAACTGCTCCGGTGATATAGCCAGCGAGGTCTGATGCCAGAAACGCAACCGTAGCCGCAATTTCTTCCGGCGAAGCGAACCGCCCGAGTGGCACCTGGTTGGCCAGCTCGGCAATGCGTTTTTCGCCCAACGCAGCCGTCATATCGGTGGCTACCGGCCCCGGTGCCACCACGTTGGCGGTGATATTTCGGCTGGCCAATTCACGAGCGATTGATCTGGCCAATCCCACGAGACCGGCTTTGGATGCGGCATAGTTTACTTGCCCCGCCGAGCCCAACAAACCAACCACGGACGACAAGAAAATCATGCGACCATGACGGGCCTTCATCATGCCGGGGGTGGCCCGTTTGGCCAGGCGATACGCACCAGCCAGATTGGTGTTGATGACGGACATGAATTGGTCGTCGCTCATGCGCATCAAAAGGCCGTCGGCTGTGATACCCGCGTTGGCCACGAGCACGCCCACCGGGCCGAATTCGGCCTCTGCCGCGGTGAAGGCGGCATCGACCGACGCGCCATCAGCAACGTCGCACTTGACCCCAAAGAAGCCTTCCGGTGCGCCCGACGAGTTATAGGTCACCGCAACGCGATCACCCTGAGCGGCGAACGCACGGGCGCAGGCCAGCCCAATGCCACGACTGCCACCAGTGACGAGCACCACGCGGCCAGAAGCTGATTCGCTCACGCTTGACCCCATTTGATGACGGCGCTGGCCGAGGTCATTCCGGCACCAAAGCCCACCAGCAATACGTAGTCGCCATCTTTGACTCGACCGGCTTCGAGGGCATCGACGAGCGCCAACGGGATCGAAGCGCTTGAGGTGTTGCCCGTGCGGTGCAATACGATGGCTGCCTTCTCCATGGGAATATCGAGCTTGTCGCACGCCGATTGGATAATGCGGATATTGGCTTGATGGGGTACGACGAGGGTGAGTTGATCGGCGGTGATGCCGGCCGCGGTCATTGATTTCTTCCCAGAATCAACCATGACCCGAACAGCTCGGCGAAACACTTCTCGGCCATCCATGGTGAGATAGCCGCCAATGTCCGCGTTGAGAATGTTGACCGCAGACCCGTCGGCGTTGAGATCCCAGGCCAGTAACTCACCAGGGCCGTCGGTGGCTTCGAGAACCGCCGCACCGGCTCCATCAGCAAATAAAATCGCCGTGTTGCGGTCGGTTTGATCTGTAATCCGACTCAAAGTTTCGGCGCCGATCAACAGGATTTTTTTGCTGCCCACGGCCATCATGCCGTGAGCAGCGACGAGGCCGTAGACAAACCCGGAACATGCGGCATTAAGGTCCATGGCGCCAGCGTTGAGGCACCCGAGGGCATTTTGCACCGACGCCGAGGTGGCCGGCACCTGTTGGTCAGGCGTTGTGGTTGCCAAGATGACCAGGTCAATGTCGAGCGGGTCTACGCCGGCCATGGCTAACGCTTTGGCGCCCGCCTCGACTGACAGGCTCATGGTGGTGCCGCCGTGTCGGCGTTCCTTGATGCCGGTCCGTTCGGTGATCCACTCGTCGTTGGTATCCATGTGGGCGGCCAAATCGGCGTTGGTCACCACCTTGTCCGGAAGGGCAGTGCCCCAACCAGTAAATCGTGCTCCCATAGGTCCCCTTCGATCTATTCGGTGAGGAGCCAGGCAATGGGCTGGCTCTGTGTGACTCGCTCGCCGTCGACGGCCAGCATTCCCATGACAATTCCCTTGAACGGCGACCGCACTTCTACCGTGCCGGCTACACCGAGCACTGAGCCCACGTCGATGACGGATCCCTTGTGAATCTCAGCGTGCGGCGTAAATACTCCGGCTGCGGGACTCACCACCATGCGTTCGCGCACAAAGAGGTGCTCGCCTTCGAGCACCGTTTGGGGCGGCAGAGCAGCAGCGGTCTCGACCGCGCTCAGCGTGGCCAAAAGCTTGGCCAAGTCCGTCGGTGTGGACACGCTGAGGGTGCGGACATTGTCTAACGTGCGTTTGGCCATGCCCGTGAGTACACCACCAGGGCCAAGCTCAATGAAGGTCCGCACGCCGCTGTCAAACAGCGTTTCTAAACAATGACGCCACCGCACAGGGCTACACAGTTGAGCGCTCAATAGAGCCGACCATTCGCTGCCAATTTGATGAGGTTGAGCGTCCACGTTGCTCACGATGGGCACTTCTGTGTCACGCGGATCTGCCGCCGAAATTGCTTCTCGTAAACGGTCGCGGGCGGGTTGCATGAACGGTGTATGAAAGGCACCAGATACCGGTAGGGGCATCACTTTCTTGCCGCCCATTTCTTTGGCCTTCGCGGTTGCTGCGGCGACACCTTCCGGCGACCCCGCGATGACAACTTGACCGGGGGCATTGAAGTTGGCGACCCACACATCGGCATCGGCGAGGCGGCAGGCGATTTCGACTTGTTCATCGTCCATGCCCAAGACCGCAGCCATGGTGCCATGGTTGGCGGCGCCGGCTTGGGCCATGGCGTCACCGCGTTCGCAGACCAGTCGCACGCCGTCGTCAAAGCTGAGCGCGCCAGCGGCGGTAAGGGCGGTGTATTCGCCCAGGGAATGCCCGGCCATAAATGACGCATCGAGGCCGGTGCGCTCGACCGCATCGAGCACCACCAGGCTTAAAACGAACGTGGTGAGTTGCGCGTTGCGAGTGTCTTTGAGCTCATCGGCGTCGGCTCGCAACAACAGATGCTCGACGTCTCGGCCCGCGATTTCACTGGCCTCGGTGACGAGTTCCCACGATTCTTGATCGGCCCACGCTTCGCCCATCCCCTGGCGTTGCGACCCCTGACCGGGGAAGGTGAAAGCAATCACAGGTCGGCAGCTTAGACGTCGCGTGACGGCCGACTGCGACAAGTGGTCGAAATGGCGTCGAGCGCCGCTTCATGATCCTCGCCCGGCTCAAAGTGTTGCTGAACGTCTTGCGCAAAGTCTTGGAAGAGGGACAATGTGATCCGCTAAGGTGTCCGCCGCTAGCCCAAGTGGCGGAACAGGCAGACGCGACGGTCTCAAACACCGTTGTCCGGAAGGACATGTGGGTTCAAGTCCCACCTTGGGCACCGCTAGCGCTTATCCCTTCTTTTCTTGGTGGGAGCGCCGATGTTTACGGGGTGGGTGTGCCGGCGATCTGGCCTGTGGCATATTTCGTTACGAATTCGTTGAGCGCAGATAGGGTCACCGAATCGCACGACATTTTGGTGAGCCACGCGGTAAGCACAATTTTGTGGTCAAGCGTCGTGTTTGGGGCCACCACGACGTGGGCCTGAGCTAAACCGTTGAGTGTGAGTCGATCTGCTTCGGTCACGTTGTTGTATTGGACCAGCACGGACCCGCCTTCCAGGATCGACACTTGCTGCGGTTCGGAAATTTGTTTTGCCGCCACGCCTACGGGGTCCGATCCGGGTTGATGAGGGCCTGATGTCGGCGGGTTGGATTGGTATTTCGGGGGCCGCGCCCCGGGCAATACGTGCACGACCGAGGTCGAGTCATAGCGCTCTCTGATGGGCTTCGAGCATCCGGATGACGCTGTCGTCGACGAGCACGCGCCGGCTGCGACACTCGCAGCACTTATTGCCACGAGCGTTCCGATGACGATTCGCGGTTGTCGAGCGGTTGATAGTCGAGCAGTTGTCCGTCGGTCTCGCTTCATGACTGCACAACCTAGACTCGCTGGGTGGCCAAGACTTCCTTAGAACGCCGACTGATTGATGTCGGCGGACGCATCCGCAAGCTCCGCGAGGACATTGCGCAGAATCACGAGCAGATGGCGGCCTTGGCCGACGAGGCATACGACTCAGAACTTCGGGCCGTTGTGGGCGAGACGCCTTTTGAAGTGCAAAAGGCCAAGAACGATTCTCGCCACGTCACCGCGATGCGCAAACACATCGAGAAGCTCCGCGCCGAGTTGGCCAAGGCCGAGCGCGAACAAGACCAACTGCTCGAGGAATACAGCGCAACATGAGCGAAGGTGAATCGAGCGACGTGAACATGAGCGAAGGTGAATCGAGCGACGTGACCATGAGCGAAGGTGAATCGAGCGACGTGACCATCACGGTCGTGGTGGCGGAGGACGAGGGGATAATCCGTTTGGACCTCGTAGAAACGTTGCGGGAAGAGGGCTATATCGTGATCGGGGAGTGCGACCGTGGCGACATAGTGCTTGACACAGTTCGCGCGTTACGACCAGATGTGTTGATTTGCGACATCAAGATGCCGGGCCTCGATGGCATCTCGGTAGCCAAAATGGTTACCGACGAAGCGCTGTGCGCGGTGTTGATGTTGACCGCCTACAGCCAACGCGAATTGATCGAACAGGCTCGTGATGCCGGCGCATTAGCCTACCTCGTCAAGCCGTTTCAGCGTCGTGAATTGATTCCGTCTATCGAAATTGCTCGGGGACGTTTCCTGCAAACGCAAGCGTTGCGCGCCGAGGTCACCGATCTCACAGAGCGCCTCGAAGCGCGCAAAGTGATTGATCGCGCTAAAGCGTTGCTGATCAACGAACACGGCATGACCGAAGGCGATGCGTTTCGCGTGATTCAACGGGGCGCAATGGACGGGCGAAGGTCGATGCGGGCAATTGCAGATCTCGTTTTGTCGGGGGAGTTCCAACCATGACCGACACCTTGCCAACTGAGGTAGCGGCGCTCGCTCCCGGATCGAAAGTCCTGTTGTTGGACGGCAATTCGTTGGCCTACCGAGCCTTCTTTGCATTGCCGCCGGATCTCACGACAGCCTCAGGGCAACACACCAACGCCGTGTTGGGTTTCACGTCGATGTTGGTGAACCTGGTGAAGGACCAAAAGCCCGACATGGTCGTGGCCACATTTGATCGACCGGAGCCCACTTTCCGGCATCTGCGCAACCCCGAATACAAAGCACAACGCGACAAGACCCCTGACATTCTCATTCAGCAGATGGGCCTGATCCGCCAGCTTGTTGACACGCTCAAAATTCCGACCGTCTACGCCACAGGTTTTGAGGCCGACGACGTGATCGGCACGCTGGCGTTGCAGGCCCGTGAATTGGGGTTGAACGCGGTGATCGTGACCGGCGATCGTGACTCGTATCAGCTCGTGAACGACCCGCACATCAAGGTGATGTACAACCGCCGCGGCGTGAGCGACTACGTGCTGTACGACGAGGCGGGCATCTTTGAAAAGACCGGCGTAAGACCTGCGCAATACCCCGAATACGCCGCTTTGCGCGGCGATACGAGCGACAATTTGCCGGGTATCGCGGGCGTCGGCGAGAAGACCGCAGCCAAGCTCATCACGACTTACGGCGGCCTTGATGGCATCTTCGCCAACACTGCGTCGCAGACGCCTAAACTGCGTGAATCGCTCACCAACGGCGAGGCACTAGCTCGAGCCAATGTTGAGATGATGCGCATAGTCACCGACTGCCCAGTGGATCAGAATTTGGTCGATTTGCGGCCCGGCACATTTGACGTCGACGAAGTAAAACGTTTCTTCGATCTGCTCGAATTTCGCACGTTGTGGGATCGGTTCACCGAGGCGTTCGGCGTTAACAAAAATGACGCCGGCGGTGCCACTGCCGCAGCAACCGGCGTGCTTGAAGCAGAGGTGCGAGTGGTCGACTCGGCCTTCGAACTTGCGGCTCTTTTGCAGAGCCTTGATCACGTTGCCTTGGCGCACGGCGATAACGGCCTGGCCATCGTGGTGGACGCGGCGACCGGTGATGTGGCGTGGGCGCACGGCCCGGCGATTGATGGTCTTGTTATTGATAAACCAGCGTGGGCACACGACGCCAAATCGGCCATGCGATTGCTCTTTGCGCATGGCGGCGACATCACCAATTTGGTGATCGACACGGCCATTGCGGCGTACCTGATCGACCCCGCTGGCGACCGTTACGCTCTGGGGGAAATCCTCACGAAATACACCGGCGCGACATTGCCTGCTGTTGGTTCACCGAGTGGGCAACTCGATTTCGGCGAGACCGTTGTTGATCCCGCCGTCGACGCGGCGCGCCGAGCGCTTGCCGTTGCACGTCTGGCTCCGGTGTTGCTGGAACGCCTGGCGGCAGA
>JAYWAI010000479.1:0-3147 GCA_043782545.1 Acidimicrobiia bacterium | reverse complement strand
TGCTTTTCTCATCGCCAGTCGTTATCCTTCGCCCATGTTTGGGAAAAAAGATGAGATGGTTCAGCCGCACAATGCCCTGGCCGGGCGCACCGATAAATCGATGATGCTCGCCGATGTTCATGCTGTGCTTGGGCATCCGCTCCGGCCACCGTTTCCAGACGGGCTCGAGACTGCTGTGTTTGCCATGGGTTGTTTTTGGGGAGCGGAACGCAAATTTTGGGTAGTGCCCGGCGTGTTTTCTACTGCCGTTGGCTACACGGCCGGCTACACGCCTAACGCCACCTACCAAGAAGTGTGTTCGGGCATGACCGGGCACACCGAAGCAGTCCTCGTAGTTTTTGACCCCGCCGTTGTCAGCTACGAGTCGTTGCTCAAGGTGTTTTGGGAAAGCCACAACCCCACCCAAGGCATGCGGCAAGGCAACGACGTGGGCTCGCAATATCGCAGCGGTATCTACACCTACTCCGACGCCCAACTCGCGGCCGCCGAAGCGTCACGCGATATGTTTGCGCCGGTGCTGACCAAAGCCCGCTACGGCGCAATCACCACCGAGATTCAACCAGTAAATGAGTTCTTCTACGCCGAGGATTATCACCAGCAGTACCTTGACAAAAACCCAGCCGGATATTGCGGCCTGGGCGGCACCGGCCAGACCTGCCCGATTGGTGTGGCCCGCGCCTCTGCGTGATGTTACGGCTGGCCTAGCTCGAGCCTTCGAGCGGGGCATCAAACGCAACGGTGACACCACTTCGGTGGTGTGACGCATGCCATCGGTCCACATGAGCTTGCCGAGCGACGCTTCGGGCCCGGGGACTTCGCCGGCTTTGATGCCCGCCACCGCTCGCCGGTTGGTGTATTGCACGACGCGTTGTCGGATGTACGAATTCGCTAATTGTTGGCGCACAGCGGGTTCATGGGTGCGGTCTAACCATCGGGCCAATGACAGGACATGGCGAAATGAGCCGCCGACTGAATTTCCGCCGCCCCCTGAGTGGTCGCGCTCAAATCCCAACGTGGTCATTGCCACCCGCCATCCCTCGCCGACCGTTCTGGGGGGGGGGCAGCAGGAATTCTCGCTGCTGTTCGGGTGTGCCGACGGCCGCAATTTTGGTAGCCATGAGACCTAACGAGGTCGGAAAAAGTTCGCCAGGATTCGGGATGATGTAACGCGACTCCTCGTCGTTGAACGCCCGCGAAAGCTCATCGGCAACGCGGCGTGGGCCATGGCTCACAATGGAGGACCTACAACGTGACGAGGTCGGTGTCGAGCCGGTCCAGGAGCGCGTGGTCGTGCGTGTTGCCGGGGTTGGGCGTAGTGAGCAGCTGATCGCCCAGAAAAATGCTGCTAGCGCCGGCATGCAAACACAGCGCTTGGAGCTCGTCACTCATGTTGCTTCGGCCCGCGGACAGCCGCACGACCGACTCCGGCATGATGATGCGAGCCGTGGCGATCGTACGCGCCAGCTCGATCCCGTCGAGGTCGTCGACGTTGGCTAATGGCGTGCCCGGAACGCGGATCAAGAGGTTGATCGGCACGCTCTCTGGATGTGGATTCAGTATGGCCAGCTGCATCAACAGCCCGGCGCGATCGCGACGCGATTCGCCCATGCCCACAATGCCGCCGCAACACACGGCGATGCCGGCATCACGCACATGGCCAATGGTTTCGAGCCGATCTTCATAGACGCGAGTCGTGATAATCGTGCCGTAAAATTCCGGCGAAGTATCGAGGTTATGGTTGTAGAAATCAAGACCGGCATCTGAGAGTTTTTTGGCCTGCGGGCCAGTGAGCATGCCGAGTGTTACACAGGTTTCGAGCTCAAGATCTTTGACTGCGCTGATTGCCGCGGCCACTTCATCGACTTGACGATCATTCGGTGAACGCCACGCTGCGCCCATGCAAAAGCGAGTAGCGCCAGACGCTTTGGCGTTGCGAGCAGCGGCCACAATGTCATCGGTTTTCATGAGCCGTTCCGGCGACACGCTGGTCTCATATTTGGATGACTGCGGGCAGTAAGCGCAATCTTCCGGACAGGCTCCGGTCTTAATCGACAACAACATTGCTGCTTCGATTACATGCGGGTCGTGAAACTCGCGATGGACTCGCTGGGCCTCGAAAAGCAAATCGTGAAATGGGCGTTCCATAACTTCTAGAACGTCAGCAACCGACCAGTCGTAGCGCAAACTCATTCCGTGATCCTTAACGGTCGCCGGGCCCAACGCCAAATGTGGTGCGCAAGAGCTTGTCGGCAAGTTGTTTGATAGTGATCGACACATCGAATCGGTTGACCTCGCAAAGCCAGTCGCGGTTGCACCGGTGGACAATGTTTTCTTCGTCGTATCGATTTAGAAACACGAGCATCGTGTCGCCTTCCATGCAGTACTGAGCGAGCCGGATCGAGTTGATGGTGCCGAGCCCAGCATCGGCGCACAGCACGTGCAAGGTGGGCCCGAGGCGGCGCGCATACTGAAGACAGTCGCCGTCGATGGCGATGGGTGACTTCAGGCCGCCGGCTGTTTCCACGAAAACAAACCTGGCCTCGGGAATGATGGTTTCGGCGGTGAGTTCGGCCATGGTTGGCATCGGCAAATCGAGCAAGGCCGCGGCCATCGGGGGCGCCATTGGATACGGGTACCACCGGTGACTTGGGCAGACGTCGGTGGGGGATTCGGCTGAAGCGGTGCCGAGCACTTCGGCATCGGTGGTGCCGAGTTCGTCGGTCGAAAACGATTGTGCGGGTTTGCGGGCGGCGACGGTGATGCCACGGCCGCGCAGCTCGGTAATGAGATGCGACGTCATCCATGTTTTGCCAACTTCGGTAGCGGTGCCCAAGATGGAAATAACATCCGTGCCAAACATGGGTTGCGTCACGGCGAGGCGGTGATGCGGGCTATTTCCTGCGCCAGACCGTTCACCTCCGCCACAGTGTGATCGGCGCTGAGCGCGATACGGAGTCGGCTGGTGCCTGGTGCGACCGTTGGAGGCCGAATGGCGGGCACCCACATGCCGTGCGCAAGCAGTTCGGCCGCGGCGTTCAGTGCGGCGGCTTCTGCTCCCAAAATGATTGGCACGATTGGCGAGGCATGACCCGGACGCAATATATCGACGAGCGTGCGCAAGTGCCGCCGGCGTTCGTCGCCTTCAGT
>JAYWAI010000478.1:0-3149 GCA_043782545.1 Acidimicrobiia bacterium | reverse complement strand
GTGAGGGCTGCGATGTTGCCTGATATGCCAGCGGCAAGAAGTGCCATTGTGGATTTCTCCTTGAATAGGTGTGATGCTCGGGATGGATTACGGGTACTGCGACCGTCACCGAAATGACGGGTGGATCAAGCCATGTGCGTTAGTGCTCAGGGTGAATCGAGGAACCAATGTACACAGAGGCAAGAAGGGTGAACACGTACGCCTGAAGGAAGGCGACCATGATCTCGAAGAGGGTGAAGAAGATCACCATGATGATGGGCAGGGGCAGGAACACTGCGTACCACTTTGCCGTCCACAGCGACGCCGACAAGATGGTGAAGGTGGTCAACAGAATGTGACCGGCCAAGAGATTGGCGAACAAACGAACCATGAGCGAGAATGGGCGCACGAGGAAGTTCGACACGAACTCGATCGGCACCACCAAAATGTACAGGGCCTTGGGCACGCCCGGCGGGAAAAGTGAGTTCTTCAGGTAGTGACCCAAGCCTTGAGCTTTGATACCAGCGCCGTTGTAGAGCACCCAGATCAACAAGGCCAAGAACATCGGCGACGCAATACGGGCGTTGGCGGGCATTTGGATGACGGGAATGATTTCAAAGATGTTCGTAAAGAACACGAACATGAAGATGGACGTCATGAACGGTGCCCAACCTAAGCCGGAATGACCCATGGTCTGCATGATGATGTTGTCTTCGACGAGCCCTACCGCACTCTCGGCCACGGTCTGCATGCCCGTCGGGACCATTTGCTTCTTGTTGCCAAAAGTAAACACGACGAGGGTGAGCACAATGGCGAAGAAGTAAACGAGGACCACTTTGTTGATACCGAAGGCGCCATCAAGAGCGAAGTTCTTGAAGTCGACAAGGTGACCAAGCGGTGGGAAGTCAAGGGCAAAGATGCTCATGCGTGTTGGCTCCGCGAAGGTGTCAGGTTGGAGGGAGATTTTGGCTTCAAGCCCGGGAAGGCCAGAGTTGCCGAGATGTACTTCGTTTCCCAGGCCAAGAGGCCAAGGTGCGTGACCACAAGGGTCAAGCCGAGCGGGAGCAGATTAATCCAGGAGCGGTGCTCGACTGCAAGTATCGCTACGGTAATCAATCCAAGGCGGAATACGTAGCCGAACAATGTGGTCGCCATCAGGAAGCCGAGCGAAATTTTTGCAGCCACCCCAACCATCCACGCGGCCACGAAAAAATTGAGCAACACAATGGTCACGGCATAGCCACTGCTATAGGCGCCCTTAAGTCCCCAGATCGCCGCGCACGTGCCAATAAGAACCGGTGCGACAGGCAATCCGCGTTTGATGATGTCCATGGCCACAGCCCGTTCGGGAGCTTCGACGGAATCGTCGCGACTCAGAAAAATGTCGCCGGCGTTCATTTCGTCACATGCTTCGTGCCACCGGGATTTTTGAATCGGGCCACGTTCGCATGGTGGGCATCGAGCGCTTTTTTCCACGGTGCCGATTGTTCTTCGCGTTTCATAGCGGCCTCGTAACCGATCCACATCCGGGCAAACATGCCCACGAATCCAAAGACGGCCAAGGCAATCATAAAAACAAGGTGAGTTCCGACGGCTCGATCGATCAGCCACCCGATACCCCCGAAGACGGCCGGTGTCACGGCAAATTCGAAACCGCGCGCCATTGCTTCTCCGAAGCCATTATTGAGCGCTTGTTTCTCAGCCAGCTTCACCGGTGCAGTGCCTTTCGAAATCGTCATTGGTTGGTGGTGGCGCCGCAGAAGGATGAGTTCTGCGGCGCTTGTGAAAGTTTACACAAAGTTCTCAGGACGTGCCGAAACAGGCGTGTGGTTCGGGAAAAAAAACCTATCATCAGGCATTATTCCGTTTGTTCCAACGATTTTGCAGGATGATTTCGTCGTCGGTGGTGGCGTACGACCGGGTGAAACGATGTGTACAGCAGCAAAACAGCGCCACCGATTCCAATCGCCACAACGCCGTTGCCGCGCTTCGTGTAGACCGGAATCAGCACGCCACCCGACAACAGCGCCGTCCAGAACCACAAAATCACGACGCTTCGCCGCTGGCCGTGGCCCATGTTCATCAGGCGGTGATGTATGTGGTTCTTGTCGGCTTTTGCAAAACCTTCACCTCGGCCAACACGACGCAAAAACGAAAACACGGAGTCAAACATGGGCACGCCCAAAATGAGTACGGGGATGACTAGTGGGGCAAAGAAGAAATATTTTTGTCCGGAATATTTGGTAGTCGGCAACGTTCGGCCACCGACCACCATGGTCGAGGCGGCCATCAAAAGCCCCAAAAAATACGCACCAGCATCGCCCATGAAAATTTTGGCGGGGTGAAAATTCCATGGCAGAAATCCCAAGCACACGCCCACCAGAATCACTGCGATAAGCGGACTTACGCTGCTCGGCGCGACCAGGCCAACATCAGGCTGAGCGAGCTTTCGGATGTAGAGATAAAACGCTCCCCCGGCGATCGCTACGATTCCCGCGGCCAGCCCGTCGAGACCATCGACGAGGTTCACGGCGTTGGCGACAACGATGACCCACACGACAGTCACCAGCGGAATAAGGTCATCGCCCAGCACCAAAATATCGCCAAACGGAATTCGTAAGTAAAAGATCGACACCCCCAGATACGACAGCACGCTTCCGGCCAACACGCAGCCAGCGATCTTGGCTGGAGCAGAAAGATCTTTGAGATCGTCGACCGCCCCAATAACAAAAATAATGGATGCGGCTAAGACGACACCAAGTGGTTCAGACGAGCCCACGAACACTTGGCGAAAATCGCCGAGTTGCCACGCCACTCCCATCGCGGCCAGAAAGCCAGCAAACATCGCGGCACCCCCAAGCGTTGCCGTGGGCCGTTCGTGGACACGTCGTTCGTCGGGCGCTACAACATTTCCCGACCTCACGACCGCCCAACGCACAATGGGCGTCACCGCAAACGTCACCCCGAAAGACACCAAAAGAAGAATCAGATACGGACTCACGTCACGTCACCGTTGCGAAGAGGTCGGTCGTTCGGACTGTCGCCGCCGCGAAGTTGGGTGACGCGATACACACGCCTGTAGCTCGGCTTCCAAAATCGAGTGCGCCGGCGCCTCCAGTGGTGCGACGGTGACTTTGCGGGCGCGCTGAGATGTCAAATTTGCCACGACA
>JAYWAI010000477.1:0-3155 GCA_043782545.1 Acidimicrobiia bacterium | reverse complement strand
GGCGGCACGCGCACTACCTGGGGTGCACGCGATTTACACGTCGATCGATCTCAATCCGCGGGTCAAGCAATTTTGGCACACCATGCTGGGGCCGCCACCTGAGTTGGGGGGACAATCTGAATACCCGCCAACGCGGCCACTGGCCGACGGCGATGTGCGATTTGTGGGCGACCCAATCGCGGTGATCATCGCCGACAACCGATACATCGCCGAAGATGCCGCCGATCTGGTCGAAGTCGAAATCGACGTGTTGACGCCAGTGCTCGACATTCGTGAGGCCGCCACCGACAACATCGTGGTGCATCCAGAACGCGGCACCAACCTCATTGGGTCGATGGCGCAACCAGTAGTTCCCGACGTCGACGCGATGTTTGCCTCGGCGGCTCATTTGGTCACGCGCGCGTTTAAGCAATGCCGGGCCAGCAACGTGCCCATGGAGACTCGCGGCATCATCGTGCAATACGACAAGTGGGCTGGCGATCTTCAGATCTGGGCGGCCACGCAAAGCGTGAGCGAATGGAAGTCATCGGCCGCTCGGCTCACTGGCGTGAGCGAGCAACGCGTGCGCGTCATCGCTGGCGATGTGGGCGGCGGCTTCGGCCTCAAAATGATGGTCACTCGCGACGAGGCGGCCGTGATCATGGCTGCTCACCTGTTCGGCGAAACCGTGGGTGCTCGTCCCATCAAATGGATCGAAGATCGACGCGAAAATCTCATCTCGGCCAATCAGGCACGCGAAGAGGAAATTGACGTAACCATGGCAGTCACCGCCGACGGCCACATTATGGGTGCCAAAATTTTCTTCTGGGAAGACGTCGGCGCGTTCCCCTCGGGTAGCGGGGCCACAGGGTCGATGGCCATGGGTGTGTTCCCCGGGCCTTACAAGTTTCCCATGGTGTTACCGGGTAATACGGCGGTGTTTACAAACACGTGTGGCAAGGCTGCCTACCGGGGCCCATGGATGATGGAGACGGTGGCCCGTGAGCAAATGATGGATCACGTGGCTCGTGAAATCGGCATGGACCCCATCGAGTTCCGACGCATCAACATCGTGAAGTCCGAAGACCTGCCGTACACCACGTGTATGACAATGGTATACGACGAATCGGTGTCGCCAAACGAGACCATGGAACAGGCTTGCGAGATGCTCGATGTGGCCGCGTTTCGCTCTGAGCAAGCAACGGCGCGCGCCGAAGGTCGTCTCATCGGGATGGGCCTTGCGGTCTACATGGAACCTTCGGCAGTGTCGTTCGGCATTCTGTCGTCGGATCAAGCAATCATGCGCATGGACAACTCCGGCAAAGTGATCGTGGCCATGTCGACCGGCAACCATGGGCACAGCTTGGAGACCACCATTCCGCAAATCGTGGCCGAGCATTTGGGTTGCGATATTGACGACGTGATCTTGGTGCAAGGGGATACCGCCTCAAGCCCAGTGGGCCCCGGTACCGGTGGATCGCGCAGCGCGGTCGTGGCCGGCGGCGCAGCCCAAACGGCGTCGCTGCGAATGAAAGAGAAAATTTTTCAGATCGCCGCGCACGTGCTCGAAGCAGCCGTCGAAGACTTGGAGGTGAACTCATCGATGGTGTCAGTGAAGGGCACGCCGGCCAAGGCGTTGCCGTTTATGGCAATCGCATCTATGGCGTATCAGATGCCCGACGCCCTGCCACCGGGCATGGAAATGGGCCTCGAAATCACCGCTCGCTACCGGCCTCCGGCACCGTTCACGTGGTCGAACGCCGCGCACATGTGCACCGTCGAAGTCGACCCGCTCACTGGAATGACGAAACTGCTTCGCTACATCGTGAGCGAAGATTGCGGCAACATGATCAACCCGATGGTGGTGGAAGGTCAGATCGCCGGCGGCGTTGTGCAAGGCATCGGCGGCGTGCTGTTTGAACATATGGTGTATGACAACGATGGCAACCCGCTGGCCACCACGTTCCTGGATTATCTGCTTCCGAGCGCGCCAGAAATTCCCGACATCGAATACGGCCACATTGTGAAACCGTCGGCCTCAATCGGTGGTTACAAGGGCATGGGTGAAGGTGGAGCGATCGGCGCGCCGCCCGCTGTGGCCAACGCCATCCACGACGCGCTGGCTCACTTGGGAGTGCATCCAACCCGATTCCCCCTCGGCCCGTCCCAGGTGCTCGACCTCATCAACGAGGCCGCCCATGCCGGCTGATTACGCGGCGCTGTATCCCAGCTTCACATACGACTGGCCCGCCATCGGGGTGTTGCGCATCACCTTTGACGCGCCAGGTCTCAACTCGGTCGGACCAGACGCGCACAGGGAAATTGCCGACCTGTGGCTCACTGTCGACAAGGACGCCGACGTGCGTGTGGCCATCTTGCAAGGCGCTGGCAAAGGGTTTTCATCGGGCGGCAGTTTCGACCTGCTCGACGGCATCGTCAACGATTACGCCACCCGCACGCGCGTCATGCGTGAAGCGCGTGATCTCGTGTGGAACGTGATCAATTGCTCTAAGCCCATTGTCTCGGCCATTCACGGCCCCGCGGTGGGTGCTGGTTTGGTGGCCGGCATGTTGGCCGATGTGTCGATCGTGGGCCGAACGGCTCGCATCATCGACGGCCATACCCGCCTCGGCGTAGCCGCTGGCGATCACGCGGCGGTGTGTTGGCCGCTGTTGTGCGGTATGGCCAAAGCAAAGTATTACTTGCTTACCTGCGACACGTTGACGGGCGAAGAGGCCGAGCGAATCGGCCTGGTGTCAATGTGTGTGGACGACGATCAAGTGCACGCCCGAGCACTCGAAGTGGCCATCCAACTCTCCACGATGTCGCAATCAGCATTGCGGTGGACCAAGCACACGCTGAACCATTGGTACCGCCAAATGGGCCCAGCATTTGATGCGTCGTTGGGCTACGAGTTTTACGGATTCGGTGGCCCAGATGCCGCTGAGGGCCTGGCCTCCCACCGGGAAAAACGCGCCCCCAACTTCACCGGGCCGACCAGCGAGTAGTCGCCATCAACGCGAGTAGTCGCCATCAACGCGAGTAGTCGCCACGTAAACCGAATGAGGCGTCGCGCCGTTCGCCTAGTCTCGGCTCAGTTGTCGAGTGAAGGGTAACAAATGAGAGCTGTGGTATGTGAGGCCTGGGGGCCGCCGGAAAATTTGGTCGTTGTCGAG
>JAYWAI010000476.1:0-8315 GCA_043782545.1 Acidimicrobiia bacterium | reverse complement strand
CGCATGTTGGCTGAGCCGATCCCCATACGATCAGCGGCGCCGGGGCGAAAGTTTTGTATCAGCACATCGGCATGCTCCACGAGCTTGTGCGCGATGGCCTTCCCCTCGGCGGTTTTGAGGTTGAGAGCGATCGACTTTTTACCCCGGTTGTTGTTGAGGAAAATGCCGGTCACGCCGCCCCGATTGGAGCCGATGTAACGCATCACATCACCGATGCCGGGCGTCTCGACCTTGGTGACCGAGGCCCCCAAATCGGCCAGCATCATGCCAGCCAATGGGCCAGAAATCATCACACTGAAATCGAGAACTCGTATTCCGTCGAGAGGGCCAGGCATGGCCGGAGGTTAGACCCCTCGGCTGAGCTATGCGGGGTTGTAGCCCGTGATTTGAAATACATTCGCAAACTCGTCGCTGCCAGTGGTTCAACCGTGAGACTCAGCGTGGTTTAGGGTTAGCGGGCGACGAAGTATTTGGCTTTGGGGTGCGGCGAGATGATCGCTGAAGTGGTTTGTTCGGGTTGGAATTGCCAGCTGGTTTCTTCACTCACCGTGATGCCGATGCGGTCAGCGTCCAGGATGCGGTGCACGACGGCGTTGTCTTCCAAATCGGGGCACGCAGGGTAGCCCCACGAGTAGCGGCCGCCTCGGTATTGCTGGCGAAAAAGGCCGGCGATCGAGGGGCCATCCTCGGCTGCGAAACCCCACTCTTCGCGCATGCGTCGGTGCCACAACTCGGCTAGACCTTCAGCCATTTCGACGCCCAATCCATGCAGCAACAAATACTCTTGGTAGCGGTCGGCCTTAAACAATTCGGCGGCACGTTCACTCACGGCTTCGCCCATGGTCACGATCGAAAATGCCGCGTAGTCAACCTCGCTGTCACCGTCATTGAAGGCGCGGTAGAAGTCGGCAATGCACAATTGCTCGCCGTCTGATTGGCGGGGGTAGGCGAATCGGGCGAGCTCGGTGGTGCGTGTTTCGTCCGTCCAAATGACCACATCGTTGTCGATGCCGTTGGCAGGGAAATAGCCGTAGACCACTTGTGGGATGAGGATTCCCGCCGCCGTGGCCAGAGCGAGTTGTTCACGAAATGTGGGCCGGATACGAGTCTTGAATTCGTCGTCTGACTCGCCGTTTTCGGGGCGGAACATCCACTGATTGCGAAACAAAGCTGTCTCGTTGACGTACTCGGCGATGTCGCTGAGCGATACCCCTTTGATCACTTTGGTGCCCACGAATGGCGGCTTGAAAATTGGCGCGTCGGCGGTGGTGCGGCCGACCGGGCCATTACGCTCTGGCTTTGGATCCCGGCCGGTGCCTTCTGGAATCAAGCGTCGTTTGATGGTTCGGCCGAACTCGTCATCGACTTCGCCGCGACGAATGTCACCGAGGCGGTCCATCACGCCGAGGCCTTCAAACGCGTCGCGTCCGTAGAACACTCTGCCGTCGTACACGCCACGTAAATCGCGTTCGACGTACGTGCGGGTGAGCGCGGCACCGCCCAACATCACCGGAATGTTTGAGAGCCCACGCCGATTGAGTTCCTCCAAATTGTCCCGCATGATAAGTGTCGATTTCACCAGCAAACCCGACATGCCAATGGCGTCGGCCTTGACTTCGATGGCCTTGTCGATCATCTCGGCAATGGCCACTTTGATGCCGATATTGTGCACCTCGTAACCGTTGTTGGTGAGGATAATGTCGACCAGATTTTTGCCAATATCATGCACATCACCCTTCACTGTGGCGAGCACCAGCCGACCCTTGGAGGTCTCGCCTTCGACCCGTTCCATGAGCGGCTCGAGATAGCGTACTGCCATCTTCATAGTCTCGGCCGATTGCAACACAAACGGCAGTTGCATTTGGCCGGAGCCGAATAACTCGCCCACGGTTTTCATACCGTCGAGCAACACATCGTTGACGAGCGCCAGCGCTTTCCAACCTTCGGCCAGCGCTTGATCGAGATCCTCGATGAGACCGTCGCGTTCGCCGTCGACGATGCGCGCCGCAAGGCGTTGTGTGACGGGCCAATCGGTGCGGTCTTCTTTGACGACCTTGGCTGATTGCACGTCAGCGAAAACGTCGAGCAATTTTACTAGCGGGTCATAGGCTGGCTCGTCGGCAGTGGCGGGGCGGCGGCGGTCGTAAATCAGGTCGAGAGCAACTGCTGTTTGTTCCGCCGGGATTTTCGATAGCGGCATGATTTTCGCGGCATGCACGATGGCCGAATCAAGGCCAACTTGCATGCACTCGTGCAGATACACGCTGTTGAGGACGTGACGCGCCGCTGGCTTGAGGCCGAAACTCACGTTGCTCAAACCTAGCGTGGTGAAGCACCCGGGAATCTCGGCTTTGATGCGTTCGATAGCGTTGCGGGTATGCATGGCGTCTCGGCGTAAATCGTCATCACCGGTCGACAGGGGGAACGTGAGTGCGTCGAAAATCAAGTCACTCGACGGCACGCCGTAACGCTGCGTGGCGAGGGTATGGATGCGGTGCGCCACTCGCATTTTCCATTCCAGATCGCGGGCTTGACCTTGCTCGTCGATCAGCAAACAAATCACGGCAGCGCCATATTCGGCCGCCAAGCTCATGACGCGATCGAAACGAGTACCAGGCCCGTCGCCTTCTTCCAAGTTGGCGGAATTCAAAATGGCCTTGCCGCCGAGCCACTGTAAACCGGCTTCGAGCACTGGCGGCTCAGTGGAGTCGAGCACGAGCGGTGCCATGGCTTGGGTGGCGAATCGGCTGCAGATTTCGTCCATGTCAAGGGCGCCATTGCGGCCCACGTAGTCGACGCATACGTCGAGCACGTGTGCGCCCTCACGCACTTGTTCGCCGGCCATCTTCACGCACATGTCCCAATCGGCGGCCAGCATGGCCTCCTTGAACGCCCTGGATCCATTGGCATTTGTGCGTTCGCCGATGATCAAAAATGAGTTGTCTTGTTTGAAGGGCACGTGGCTGTACATCGATGTCGCGCCAGGGTCGAATTCGGTCGTCCGCACCCGAGGCGTGAGCGCAGCGCATGCCTCCACAACGGCTCGTAGATGCTCTGGCGTGGTGCCGCAACAGCCGCCGATCACGCCGACACCGAGATCGGTCACAAACGAGCGGTGATACTCAGCGAGTTGTGCAGGCGTGAGGTCGTAGTGCATTTTGCCGTCGACCACGCTGGGTAATCCGGCGTTGGGAAGGCACGAAATAGGCATGGTGCTCACGTTGGAGAGGTGTCGCAAATGCTCGTGCATTTCCGAGGGCCCAGTGGCGCAGTTGAGGCCGATCACGTCGGGTCGCATGGCGGCCAGCGCGGTGTAGGCGGCGGCAATTTCGGTGCCGGGCAACATGCGGCCGGTGAGCTCCATCGTGACTTGGACTTGTAGTGGTAGTTGCTTGCTGGCTGCCTTCATGGCCCGGCGCGCCCCGATAATGGCGGCTTTGGCCTGCAGCAAATCAAACACCGTCTCGACCAAAATGAGATCCACCCCACCATCGATCAAGCCGCGTGCTTGCACCTCGAAGGCATCACGTAATTCGGCGAAACGTATCTGGCCCAGCGACGGGAATTTGGTGCCCGGTCCCATCGACCCAGCGACCCAGCGCGGGCGGTGCTTTGTGGAGTACCCGTGCGCTACTTCACGAGCCAACTCGGCCGATGTCCGTGACAGTTCATACGCCCGGTCGGCGAGGTCGTACTCGGCCAGTGTTACAGAAAATGATCCGAACGAATTTGTCTCCACGATGTCAACGCCGACCGCGAAGAATGAGTCGTGCAGATCCCGGATCACGTCGGGTCGTGTGGCCACCAACATCTCGTTGCAGCCTTCGAGCGCCGCGCCGCCGAAGTCGTCTGGGCCAAGGTCGCGGAGTTGTAAATTGCTGCCCGTCGCCCCGTCGAAAATCACGACTCGTTCCCGGGTGGCCGCCAAGTAGCCCGAACTCGTCAAATCTTGATTAGTCATTGCCAATAAAGTTACAGGCCTGGGGTGCTGCGCTACTTTTTCGACAGTACGTCGCTCTACTTTTTCGACAGTACGTCGAGGGCGATTTTACCGAGGTTTGTGGCGGTCTTCGTATTGTCGACAGCACCGGAAACTTGGATACTCAACGCTCGTGTGCCGACCTTGGCGCTAAACACCTCGGTGTTGGTGTGCGTAAAGGCTTCATCGCCAATGCCGGCCACTTTGTTTTCACTGCGGGGTTCTCTGGCCATCTCTCGATCGTGACCCGCGCTGCCATCGCTGCGTACGCGCAACAGCACATACCCAGCGTCGCCGGTGGAATGCCACAGACACGTGGGGTCGGTCGTAGCGCTGCCGTTGGGCGCCAGGCCCGGCTCACCGGCAACCACTTGAAATTGGAGACCCGAATTGTTGAACGCATTGGTGTCGAGCAGTGAACAGGGATCTGGCGTGCCACTCGGCGCCGGTGCCAAAGTGGTGGCCACGAGGGCCGCCGTGACGGGAGGTTCCGTGGTCTTCTTGGTACTCCCCGGTTTGGTCGTGGTCACAGCTGCGGGCAGATCAGGGTCACGCGTCGTGGCTGAATTTGACGAAGCACCTGAACAGGCTGCCAAACACGTAACCCCCACAAACGTAAGTGATCTTCGCAACTGCCAGCACCGACCCCGCCGACTTGGTAGTTTGCAAGAAATCATGTCCAGGATCCTTGCACGTCGGACGGAACTGGTACATGACACCCCGCGATCATTTCATCGGAGTTCCCATGACTATTGCCTTCAACGTCGCTGCCAAGCAGAGTGCCAAAGTCGATGTGTTCGACCTGCCAATTTGTTCTGATCGTTTTGGCGACGCCGCAACGGAGATCGATTGGGACTTCCTCACCGCAGAGGGTTTCGAGGGCAAGATCGGTCAAACCAAGGTTCTGCCAGCCGTGGGCGGCGTGGCATTGATCGTGGTGGGAGTAGGCCCGTCGGCCGCAGTGACGCCGGAATCGTTACGCATTGCTGCGGCATCGGTGGCTCGTGCGGTTGGCAAGCGCCAGCATTTGAGCACGCATTTGCTGTCGGCATTGCCCACACACGCTTCAGCGGCAACGGTCGGCCGGGGTGCTCAGGCCATCGTCGAAGGGGTAGCGCTTGCCTCGTACGTCTACAACGATCAGAAGTCGACGCCCTTGCCCAGCCGGCTGACGAAATGCACCATTGCGCCAAGCGCCGATGCATCACCTGCCGATGTAAAGAAATTGACTACATCGGTCAAACGAGGTGCCGCGATCGCCGATGCCGTGGCGTTTGCTCGCGACCTTGTCAATGGCCCACCGTCTCAAATGACCGCCCCTGTCATGGCCAAGGCAGTGGCCGACAAGGCCACAAAATTGGGTTTGACGGTCAAGGTGCTGGACCTGAGAGCCATCAAAGCAGCCGGGTTTCCAGGGCTCGTGGCAGTCAACCGCGGGTCTCTCGTCGAGCCTCGTTATGTGGAGTTGTCCTATGGCAATCCCAAGGCGGCCAAGAAGATTCACTTGGTGGGCAAGGGCGTCACCTTCGATACCGGGGGTCTTAATTTGAAGCCGTACGAAGGCATGTTGACCATGAAGTGCGACATGGGCGGAGCCGCGGCGGTCGCCGGGGCCATGATGGCGCTCGCCTCCGTGAAGCCCAACGCCCACGTGGTGGCGCACCTGATGCTCACCGACAATCAAATCGGCCCCAATGCCACGATGCCGAGCGACATCATCAAATACGCCAACGGCACCACGGTTGAGGTGCTCAACACCGACGCCGAAGGGCGTCTAATTTTGGCCGACGGTTTGTGCTTGGCGGCCAAGGCCAAGCCTGACGCGATTGTTAATGTGGCCACGCTCACCGGTGCCGTCACTATTGCCCTCGGCGATTTCGTGGCTGGTTTGTTTTCCAACAACGACTCGGTTGCCGCTCAAATTTCGGCCGGCTCACAACACGCTGGCGAAGCGTTTTGGCGCTTGCCGCTCGTAGAGCGATACCGCCGATTGCTGGATTCGAAAGTGGCCGATATGTGCAACATCTCGGCCCCCGGCGGCGGCGGAGCCAATACGGCAGCATTGTTTTTAGAACGGTTCGTAAACGGTGTGCCGTGGGCGCACCTCGACATCGCCGGCCCTGCATTCATCAAGGCCGACGACGCCGACAGCACGACTGGTGGCACCGGTTTCGCCACGCGCACGCTGGTGGAATTTATCGACAACTTCGAAAAGTCCGCCGCCTAGTTACCGCGCGTGGGTCGGCAACTGAGCTAGCTCGCCAACTGGCGCGTTGGCGCTCGTTGCAACGCGTCCAGCTCATCGAGTTGCGCTTCGGCCCACGATGCATGGGCCATTCGCAGGCTCTCTGGCAGTCGTTCGAGTTGACGCCGAGTGAGCGACGGTAGCCGTCGCCGAATGATCATCGTCTGACTGCCCAGCGGGTGGGCGGCGCCAAATTGCACCACTCTGGCCATCGTGCGGGCGAACACCGATTGGCTCCCTGGTGCCCACGCCAACCCCAGCGCTTGTGCGGCTTCGGCGAGATCGAGTTCAAATCCATCTGGATAGCTGTCGAACCCGTCAGCCACACGCCGAAGAAACCAACTCGCACTAGGGCCCAAGATGCTCAGCCAGAATTGCTCCGCGTATATGGACCGCGGGTCGTGACCAATTTGGTCGATGACGGGGTCATTCCACGGCTGAATGGTGATGACCTGAGGGAACGCGCTGATCAGATTGAGACTGTAGGTACTCGACATGTGGACTCCTAGAAACCGACGAATTGACAGGGGAAGAACCTGCTTTCGGTGTCGGGGCTACACCAACTTTCAGTGTATTTCATACTTGTCGTTGGAGCTTGGTTTCGTCAAATAATTACGGGCAATTTGTCAAACAAATACCCGCGTCACGGCGTCGAGGTCGCTCGGTGAAGAACTGAGTCAGGTCGCGGGCGCCGCGGAGACGACCTGTGTGAGGCCGGGCACGATACCAGTGGAACCGCTCCCGGCATCGCCGAAGCTGTACACCCGACCGTCCTGGCCTATGAGGCGATAACCCAAGCCGGTGGACGTCGGAATGAGTCGAGCCATAGGAGCCGTGAGGGATTGGCCTGACGTGGAGCCGAAGTAGCCCGCGTCGCCGAACGAGAAGATCGCACCGTCAGCGCCCACGAGCCAGTAACCGTGGCCGCCGGGCGACGTGCCCATGGCGAAGATGGGTGAGCTCAACGTCTTGTCGCCGGTGGAGCCATAGAACGCCGCGTCACCGAAAGCGAAGATGCCGCCGTCAGTAGCAACGAGCCAGTAGCCGTGCCCTGAAGGTGTCGGGGCCATGCCAACGATTGGTCGATTGAGCGTCATGGCGCCCGTGGATCCGTAGAAGCCGGCGTCGCCGAAGGAGAAGATGCCGCCGTCTGAGGCCACGAGCCAGTAGCCGTTGCCGGTTGGCGTATTTGCCATGCCAACGATCGGACGGTTGAGCCGAATGTTGCCGGTCGAACCTTTGAATCCAGCGTCGCCGAAGGCGAAGATGCCACCATCAGTGGCCACCATCCAGTAGCCCTTGCGGTCGTAGGTGGGTGTCATGCCAACGATTGGTTGGTTGAGTTTGGTGCTCGTGAGGTTGCCGAACAGTGGTGCACCGCCGAAGCCCAGCACGTTGCCCTCAGGCGTGGTCATCCAGAGCGGCGCGGTGGTCACCGGGCCGAGCGCGGCGGCGTCAAAACCTCCGCCCGGTGTCGAGCCAGCAAGGCCCGTCGGACCCGTGATGGCGGCTGCTTTCATAAAGTTGAATGTCACCCAGATCGTGCCGTTGCTGTCGATGACCACCGCAATGCCGATGCGGTTGTAGTCACCCAGGACGTTGGCCTTGTGGCCAGGTGAATTCATGAAGGCGTTGTGAAGGCCCTGTACATCTGGGCCTCTGCCCACGTTTTCGCCGATCCGAGTCCACGATTTGGTGACCCGGTTGTCGAAGCTGGCCACGAGATCCGGGCGGTGCGACAACACTTGGCTGTTGGCGAGCGAGACACTCCAATCATGGGCTATCGGAAAAATCAGAGGATCGCTCACCATGGGAGACAGGCTGGCGTTTACCCGTTCGGTGTTCACCAGCGTCAAGAATTGTGCTTCGGCCACACCGACAGTGGGCGTGGCGTGGGCGATTGTCGATGTCGTGAGTAGGCCCAGCGCAGTGAGGCCGATTGTGGCCACTATGCCGACCAGTTTGATGATGTTCCGACGGCCATGACACATGGTTAGATGATCGGAATCCGCCTACCCCCACTTAACGAGAAAAATCACTTAAAGTGAAGTTATTAGCAAATATCCAGAACTATTCGGGAAAAGTCGTTAA
>JAYWAI010000475.1:0-8317 GCA_043782545.1 Acidimicrobiia bacterium | reverse complement strand
CGGTGGTGCGCGCACGTGCTCGAAAGTCACACGTCATTTCCCATGTTGACGTTGTGGCGAAGTCAACACGAAGGTCAGTCGTGGATCACCGCGCTGGGTGTCGTGACCGATGCAGCCATGGCCGTGTCAATCGGTTGCGTGGGCGCTCAAAAAAGCGCGGCAGCGCGATGTTTTCGTCGGGGCGTCAAAACAACGATAGTCCTGTCGGCCCGCTTTGGTCTGCCACTCGACGACTCGAAACACATGACTCGCGACGAGTTCGACTGGGCCTATGACCGATTGTCATCAACGGGGTTGGTGATCCGCGATCGCGAAGAACTGTGGCCAGATTTTCAAGCCCTGCGCTCGACATACCAACTGCAACTCGAAGCCCTCATCGATTTCCTCGTCGCCCCCCGAGGCTTCTGGGGCCACACCATCTAGCATTCGGGGTACTTCGACGCAAGGGGGCATCATGCTGGATACGCGGATTGTTGGGGGCACGATTGTTGACGGTACGGGCAGCGTGCCCTACATCGGTGACGTTGGCATCAAGGACGGCCGCATCGTGGCCCTCGGACGGGTCGACGAGGCCGCAGTGCGCACGATCAACGCCGACGGCTTGGCGGTAACTCCCGGCTTCATTGACGTCCACACGCATTACGACGCGCAAGCGTTTTGGGACACGACGCTGTCGCCTTCACCCCTGCACGGCGTGACCACTGTGTTTGGCGGCAACTGCGGCTTTACCATTGCGCCACTGGCCGGGCTTGGCGCGGAAGCGTTCGAACGTGACGGCGATTATCTCATGCGCATGCTGGCCCGCGTCGAAGGCATGCCCCTGGAGTCGCTGCAAAAGGGCGTGCCGTGGGATTGGCGCAGCACCGCTGACTACCTCAATCGGCTCGAAGGCACGCTGATGCCCAACGCTGGATTCATGGTTGGCCACTCGGCGATTCGCCGTGTCGTGATGGGCGACGCGGCGACTTCACGGCACTCCACTCCTGAGGAGTTGGATCTCATGGTTGCCCTGTTGCGCGACGGTTTGGCGGCCGGTGGTATGGGCCTCACGAGTACGTGGTCGACATCGCACAACGACCACAACGGCGACCCCGTGCCGTCACGTGCCGCGAGTCGAGATGAGCTCGTGGCGTTGTGTCGAGTGGTGCGCGACTTCCCGGGCACATCGCTTGAATTCATTCCGCAAGTCGGCGAATTTACGCGCGACACTTTTCAACTCATGACCGATATGAGCCTTGCCGCGCAACGTCCGCTGAACTGGAACCTGTTGCAGATCTACAGCGTCAATCGGGAATCCGTCGATCATCAACTTGGTGGTGGCGATTTCGCCGAGGCACAAGGCGGCCGTGTCGTGGCCCTGGCGTTACCCGATTCATTCCGTTTGCGACTCACGTTCAAGTCGGGATTTGTGCTCGATATTTTGAACGGTTGGGATCGCCTCATGGCGCTCGACGACACCGCCAAATTGGCCATGATGAGCGACCCATCGGGTCGAACCGAAATGGAGCGGCTGGCTCAAACTACCGAGGGCACCGTGCGCTCGATCGCCAACTGGGGCCAGTACATCGTGGCCGAAACATTCGCGGCTGACAACGCCCGGTTTGTGGGCCGCACCATTGGCGACATTGCCACCGAGCTTGGCCAAACCACGTGGGACACGCTGTGCGACATCGTGGTCGCCGACAAGCTCATGACCGCCCTCAAGACGCCCGACCGGGGCCAAGACGAGGCCTCATGGGAACGCCGCGTCGAGGTGTTCCGCGACCATCGCTGCCTCGTTGGCGCATCGGATGCTGGCGCACATCTCGACATGATCGACACGTTTGCTTACAGCACCCAGCTGCTCGGCAACTGCGTGCGGAAACGCTCGCTTATGCCCATTGAAGAAGCCATACAGCTCATCACTGACGCGCCAGCGAAGCTTTACGGCGTAACTGATCGCGGGCGTTTGGCTGTGGGCATGCATGCCGACATTGTGGTGCTCGACCCAGCCAGAATCGGCACCGCCGAGGTGCACACCAAGTTCGATTTGCCCGGCGGAGCGGGGCGCATTTACGCCGGAGCGGAGGGCATCGAGCACGTGCTGGTGAACGGTGCGATGGTGGTCGAAGGCCCGGAGTTCACCGACGCTCGCCCCGGCACCTTGATCCGCTCAGGCAGCGACACCACCACCGTCTCGCTCTAACTCGCGGGCAACTTTTACCGGGGCCGATAAGCGCTAGCCCGATGGTCGATGCGATGCACAACAACTATTCGGTCCGCGTCGTCAATCTCGTAGATCACTCGATAGACCCCGCGTCGGGCACTCCACATTCCGGCCATCTCGCGCTGCAAAGCTCCGCCGACACGGTGCGGGTTTTCCGTGAGCGGGCCCAACATGAATTCGACGATCGCCCCAGCGGCGCTCTCAGCGAGTCTGTCCAGTTGTCGACGCGCCGGCCCGGTGACTCGCAGTTCATACTCAGGTGCTTCCTCACGCACGTTTCGGAAAACGCTTTCGCAGTTCGACGCCGGTCACAAAATCGCCGGCCGCATACGCCGCCTTCGACTCGGCGATCTCGCGGAGAGCTTGATTATCAGCCATCAGTTCAAGCGTGTCTTCAAGCGACGCGAGTTCTTCGGCGCTAATCAGCACGGCCGCAGGCTTGCCATTTCGAGTCACAACGATTCGATCGTGGGTCATTTCAACGCGGTCAACCATCTCGGAAAATCGTGATTTCACACTGGCCAACGAGAGCGTTTCAGACATGACCATAATTGTAGTCAACCATTTGCCGATTGGGGCATCGGTCTACGTCAGCGGGGAACGGCAGCCGGAAGATTGACGATGCCTTTGCGGCGTTGGAAACGCCAGCCTTCGGCGGTGCGGGTGAGTTGGTCGATGTGATGACCCACCATCGACACGCGGGCCAGCCCGTCGTTCGCCATCTGGGCCACCGACCACATCACCGTCGAAGTGGCCGTGTCACCAGTGATCGTCACACGCGGGTTGCCAACGATGTGGAACGTCTTGCCGACGTCGGCCGCAAGTTGAGCATCCATGAGCGCCTTGATTTCTGATCGCCCTTTGGCCCGACCGTATGGGCCTAACAACACCTCGCCATCGTCGGCGAACAATTGTGAATATGCCTCAAAATTCCCGGAATCGAGGTGCTCGCCGTAGTCGACAAACAGTTGATGAATAGCCATCAAATCTTCGAGGCGAGTGAGCCTGGCTTCGATCGATTCCGTCATGCCCAAACCCTAGCGGCGCCCACTGTCAGACGCTATGTGGAGGCCTTCGGCGCTCACCTTGAAATCACGGCGGTGTTCGACGACGGCCGCCGAATTTTGCTCAACGTGTGACGACCGGGCGCCACATAGCGGTGAAAGTTGTGTTGCCGTCGATCGGGATCTCATTCATGACCGTGAAGCCGAACCGCTGGTAGAACGGCACCGCTCGTTGCGTGGTCGCTTCGAGGTACGCGGGGAACCCCATGCGGTCACACATGTCGAGCACGGGCGAGATCACCTGAGGCCCGATCCCAGTGCCGCTGACAGCGGATGCAACACCAACAAACATGAGATAGAAGTGCGGCTCATGCGGGTGCGACGCCGCGGTTGCTTCACCCAGCGCAAGCATCCTTTGCACAGAATCCGCTCCGCCAATTCGCTCAGCCGCGTCCAACAATTTTGCTCCCGAGACCCGATCGAGCACGCCCGTATCGGGCGGTGCCCACACGCTCGCGGCGCATCCGTCGGCCAAATACGTGTGCCCACGTCGCATTCCAGACGCCACCATCACGTCAAACCATCCACGCATTCCTCGCTCACGAACCGGCTCATCGGGGAACAAATATTTCGCGGTCGGGTCGTCCAAGAACGCGTCGGTGAGCACACTCGCCGCGGTGTCGAGATCGGCCGAGGTCACGAGTCGAGCATTCATCGTCTCACTCTCGCAGATTCGTCACAATCGATCAGGGAACAACACAGCGCTGGCGCACCATTGGTGGTGTTGAGCCCTGGCCGCAGCTGCAATCTCATACGACACGGTGGCGAATCGCAGGACCGTGCCGGGGGCGCTATAGGCCAGCGCGCCGAGGTCGGCAGCGATCACCACGGCGACTACGCGATAGCCACCGATGGTGCCATGATCGGGCATGAGCACGATCGGCTGGCCGTTCGACGGCAGTTGTATCGCCCCATGGTGCTGCCACGGCAGCTCGCCGCGCAAGACGCCCGGCGTAGTTGGCGCGCCGACCGCGAGGTAGCCGCGCACACCATTTCACAACACGTCTATCACCGTCGTTTCATCGCGTTCGACCGTCGCGGTACTACCCGATCTCACGTTGCAATCGGCCCCAACATATTCGTAGCTACACGCTGCCCGGGCTCGCATAACACCGCCATTACCGACAATTTCGTATACCTGTGTGGCACTCACGAGACGTCGCGCAATATCGGCACCGGCCACGTCGCATGGGCCGCCTCGTGGCACGCCGAAGCGAGCCATGCCCATATCCTTTTCGGCCACATCGATTGCGTGACCGCGCGAAAATTCTACGAGTGTCATGCTCGCTCGACAGCGCAAAAACGCAGCCGATCGCCAGGCTGCAAAAGCGATGCCGGCGTGCGTTGGGCGTCCCAAAGCGTGGCGGTCGTGCGCCCGATGATGCGCCAACCACCAGGCGAGGCCAAAGGATAGACGCCCGTCTGCCCGCCGCCGATGGCTACCGATCCAGCGGGCACCGCTAGTCGAGGCGACTCGAGTCGAGGCACGATCAACGCGGGATCAAGACCGACCAGATACGGAAATCCTGGTGTGAATCCCAGGAACGCCACCGTGTGTTCCGGCGCCGTATGACGCTGGATCACCCGGCTCTCGGCGAGACCTGTCAGCGCGGCGACATCGGACAGATCGACACCGTCATAGACCACGTCGATGATCACCAAACGAGACGAGGGCACGGTGTCGGGGTCGAGGGTCAATGCCACAATCCGTTGAGCCAGCGCTGAAATATCGGTCCCGGGGCGAGCTCGCACCACAACAGTGTCGTAGGCCGGAATGCACTCTTCAATGTCGTCCCAACCCTGGGCGTGCAATGCGTTGTCGAGCGCGTGCACTTCGGCCAGCGTGCTCAAGCCGACCGGCAGTGCGACTTGCCCATAGCGCGAAATCTTCATGAAAACGAACGAACCGCGAACCCAGAAGCGATGAGCGCGGCCCGCACTGAGCGAGCCAAAGCAACCGAATCAGGCGTATCGCCATGGACACAAATCGAGTCGATGTCAGGTCGCGCCGCCAGGGCTACTGCGTGCGAGGCAGCGGTCACGATGTCGTGGATCACCGCGCCCGGCTCGCGCCGCCTGGTTGTAGAGCGCGCCATGCGCCTTCACGTACGTGAGCTCCAATCGCTACGCGGCGGGCCAGAGCAGCCGCCACCGTGGCCGTCATTACTTCGCCACCACCGGCGTGCGCCCGCAGGCAATGTTGGCCGAGGTAACCAGGTCGAGCATGGCCTCGTCGTCACCGCACTCCTCGCCCAAATCGGCGTTGAGATCAATGGCACCGAGCTTGCTCACGCTGCAACGGTATCTTGCACACATGCGCGTCGTGGCCACTGCTCCCGTCCGAGTTGCCGACTGCGGCGGCTGGACCGACACATGGTTCGCCCACCATGGCCTCGTGTGCAACATCGCCGCCGGGCCGGGCGTGACCGTCACCATCGACCACGACCCATTGCGTGATCGTTCAATCACGCTTGCGCTTCCCGATCTCAACGAACACTACGCCTACGCTCACACCCCACCTGGCCGAAACCGATTCGCCGAAACTGCCGTCGAACACCATGCTCCACCAGCCGGCTCAATGCATATCACGATCACATCGGCCGTGCCTGCGGGGTGCGGCACCGGCACGTCGGCCAGCGTGGGCGTCGCACTTATCGGCGCACTGCGGGCACTCTGCGGCGAGGCAACCGACCCTGCGCATATCGCGACGCTGGCTCACGAGTTGGAATCGGTGCATCTCGGCCAACAATCCGGGGTGCAAGACCAGTGGGGAGCTGCTCTGGGCGGTGCGCTGGAGCTCACCATTGAGCGCTACCCCGCCGTCAGCGCACGCCGTCTCGACGTGCCACTCAGCATGTGGCGAGCACTGGAATCGCGTCTCGTGACCGTGTTTATGGGACGCCCCCACGACTCGTCCGCACTGCACAGTTTCATCATTCGTGACCTTGAAGGCGCTGACCCGACCCCCAAATTACAGCCGCTCATCGACGCCGCGGCACAAGCGGTCAAAGCCTTGGAAGCTGGTGACCTGATGGCCTATGGCGGCGCACTCACCGTGGCCACAGAAGGTCAGCGCCAACTGCATTCCGCGTTGATTGGCAGCGACGTGCAGCGGGCCATCGACATCGCTCAGCAGCATGACGCGCTGGGGTGGAAATCCAACGGAGCGGGCGGCGAAGGCGGCACCCTGACCGTGCTCACCGGCAACGACCCCCGCCCGTTACAAGCCGCCATGACGACAGCCGGGTGCCAGGTGCTCCCCCTGATATGTACCCGGCAAGGATTGATCGTAGAATCCACCCCGACTTCAGGAGTTCTGCATGGTTGACACCGGCCCCGACAGCCAAACTGGATTGCCCAGCATCATGGCGCTGTGCTTGTTGTGCGCGGGCGTGATTCACGCCGCAGTGATTGGAGTGCACGCCGATCAAAAGTCGCTCGTCTACGCGTTTACCGCCGTCGCGGCGATTCAGGTCTCGCTCGCCGTATTGGTATGGCGACGCCCAACGACCGCGGCCGTGCTGTTGGTGGCCGTAGTGCAAGCCGCGATGTTGAGCGTGTACATCGCATCGCGCACATCGGGTATTTCGTTCGTCAGCGCTTTGAAAACCAAAGAGGCGATTGGCTACACCGATGCTGTGTGCACCGCTTTCGAAATTGTGTGCCTGTCGTGCGCACTCATGACCTTGGTCGGCGGCGCTCGACTCGGACGTCTCGTCGGCCGAAGTGTGGTGCCGGCCCTGGCTCTCGTGGCCGCCACGATCGGCGTGCCTGCCGTCGCCCAGGCCGCCACCCACAACCACGGCTCCAACACCACATTGAGCGCCGATGGCCACAACCACACGCACGATACGACGCCGACCGTTCCCGGCTCGCCGGCCACCTCCACCACATCACACGTGCCCGTTGTCGTACCGCCGAAGCCATTCGTGCCTGGGCAACCCATCGACTTATCGGGAGTACCCGGCGTCACGCCAGAACAACAAGCAAAAGCGGAACAACTCCTGACTTACACCCTTATGGTGTTGCCAGAAAAATATTCAACTCCTGAAAAGGCAACAGCGGCCGGGTTCGCTTCGATCGGCGATGCAGCGACCGGCGACGAGCACTACCTAAATTGGGATTGGATCAACGACGATCACATCTTGGATCCCAACTTCCCTGAATCGCTCGTTTTTCGCGTCGACGACAACGGCGGCCGCACGCTCGAAGCGGCCATGTTTATGTTGCCCACCGGCAGCACGCTCGACAAGGTGCCCGACGTTGGCGGGGCGCTCACCCAATGGCACATTCACGACAACTTGTGTTTCACACCGCCACCCAGCCGAGTGGTGGTGGGCATCACCAACCCCGACGGCTCGTGCCGCGACGGCACCGTGAAATTCACGCCGGTGCCCATGATGCACGTGTGGGTGCTGTCGCATCCGTGCGGTCCATTCGCCGCGCTGGAAGGTGTGGGCGCCGGGCAGATCAAAGCTGGCGACACCCGTGCCTGTGACCACACGCACGGCACGTGACCCCGACGTCGAGTCGAGCCGCCGCCGTTGAGTTTTGTCGCCTCCACCGGCTTGCCGAACCCCAACACATTCGACTCGGCACCAACGACACCTACCGCGCCGGCGACATGTTTGTGCGTGTCGGCACGAACGATCCGTGTATTCAACGGTCGCTCATGTCGTTCTTGGCGCAAGAGGGTCTCGCCGTCGTGGCGCCTGCCGACCTCGAGGCCCTTCGTTTCGACGATTGGTGGGTGACGGCGTGGCCGTGGCGAGGCTCAGCTGAGGGCAGAACGATTGATGGCGCACTACTCGGTGAAACGGTTGAACGATTGCACCAATTGCCCATCGACGACGTACGTCAGTTTGTGCCGCTACCCGACTACAACACATTTCCCTGGCTCGACATCGGCACCACGATGACAGTCATCGAGGACGCCAACACAATTGCCTCGTCTGAGATCGAGGCCGCCAACACCATTGACACGGCCGGCGTCGAGGCATTGCACGCGGCCATTGCACGACTCGGCGATTGGTGGAGTTCATGTGCA
>JAYWAI010000474.1:0-3165 GCA_043782545.1 Acidimicrobiia bacterium | reverse complement strand
CTGACAAAAACCTCAGCAGCCCAGCGCCTCAAAGGTTTCGAGGTCGTTCGCGGCCGCTACACAACGCTGCAGATTAGTGAGTTGCACCTCATTGTTGTGCACACCGGCTGGGGTGATCAACCACATCATCACGCCCCAAATCGGCTGGCGACGATATTGCAAAAACGCCTCTTCGAAGCTCGGCCGCTCCACGCCAAGTCGGGCCAAATCGGCCAAGTAGCCGCGCAGTAGGTCGACCTCGTTGGCCGCTCGCTCATCGGGCGTCAACGCTGTCTGCAGGAGATAACCGACATCGAGCGCCCACGACCCGCGCAACATCAATTGCCAATCCAGCAGCCCGCCGGGTGCCCCATCGAGGTAGTACACATTGCCGGAATGCACGTCGCCGTGAAGTGCTGTCAATGGCGGCAAAGCGTTGTACTCGGCCAGTTTGGCGAACGCGGCCCACATGCGATCGTGAGGCCATGCGTGAAGGTCGATCGACCCAACCCGATGACCGCGTTCGAGATGACGAGCCACCAATCGCGGCCCGATCTTCTGCCAAAATTTCACCGTCGCGGCAGTGTCGGCTGGTTGCAACCAGATCGGCATTGCGTTACCCAAATCGTGCTGCCAGAAACGTGCGTGCAAGGTCGCCAAGGTTTTGAGCACGCCGGCCACATCGGCCACTGACGCCGGTTGGGTCACAATGCCGAGCCTGGCACCTTGGCGCTGACCAATGTCCTCCATCAAGATGGCGAAATCGGTGGGCCCCTCGGTCTGCACGCCGTACAGCGCCGGCTTCTCCATATCGAGCTGACCGTGAAGCTCGCGGTAGTAATTGACCTCCGTGGTGTACATCTCTTGCGGAAAACCAAACTCGGCCAGATGGCGCTTGAGAAATATCCGGCTCGGCAAGCCGGCATCGCAACCAGGCGCATAGGTAACCTCGAGTCGCAACCGACTTGCCGAGCCCTCAGACTCGTCGATGCATCGCACAGCCACGACGTCGACCGCCGGGTTCGTTGGCTGCAGCACGCGATTCAAGTACTCCGCTGTCACCACGCGCTGAGCCACGATGTACCCGTTCAGTCGGTGCGCAAGGCAACGCCTTGAGCGTTGAAGAAGAACCCGCCGGCAGTGATGAGCGCGGTGCGAGCACCGGGTGTTTGACGCACTCCAGCCCGTCCTTGAAGTTGCAACACGGCTTCGCGAATGTGACCAGAGCCTTGGGTGCCGCCTTCGCTCAGCGCTCCCCCATGCGGGTTTACGGGGATGCGGCCATCGATCAGAATGCGGTTGCGTTCGCGGTCCCAGTTGCTTTCCAGAAACGCTCGACCTTCGCCGGGTCCACACCATCCGGCGTTCTCAAACCAATTGAGCGCTATGGGTGTGAAGCCGTCATACGGGAAGTAAATGTCAGTGCCGTCGATCCAGAAATCGGCACGCGCTTTGAGCGATTCGACGACCACGTGTTGGCCGTGATCCCGCAGGCTGGGCGTCTGATCTTCCTCGGCGTGTCGCGTCATGCCAACCGTGATGGCGTTGACAAGTACGGGCTTAAACGGCATATGTTTGGCACGATCCGCTGTGGTGATCACGAAGGCATCGGCACCGTCGACGGCCACATCCATGTCGAGCAAACACAAGGGCCAGCGGATCATGCGGGCGGCGAGGTAGTCGTCCATGGTGATCGGTGTACGCATGGCGGCACCCGGGTTGTCGGCCGCGTAGGAACGGTCGCTGATGGCAATACGCCCGAAGGCGTCACGGCTGTCACCAAATTCGTGGTAGTAGCGCGATGCCCAGGCCGTGTAGCCCACGGCCCCGAAGATTGATTCCGGTGGTTGGGCCAACATCGCGGCGCCCATACCCCCGCCCCGCCGGAAAGGATCTTTGAACGCCGCACCGGTATTCCATGGCAACCGGTACGCCGCGTGATACGCCAGCACCACATCGCAGAGCCCCGAATACACGGCCGACACGGCCGCGGCCAGTTGGTTGACAAACGGGATAAGCGGGTTCGAGAAATACGTGATGGCTGGGATGCCGAGCGATGATTGCACCACTTGCGCCTCTGGCGATGAGCCCACAATGCCGTCCACATCGGCCGCGGTCAACCCGCACTCGCGCAACACGTTGATGCAGGCTTCAACGGCATATGAAGCTTGGCTTCTGGGCGTGTTAGCTGCGGTAAAACCAGTTGTGTACGCGCCGGCGATAGCGACCTGATCCTTGAGTGGGTGACGTGAAGAAATCATTGCTCGCTCCCGCTATCAAGGGTGAACACCGGCATCGGCGCGCCATCTCGGAGTTGCCAAGACAGACTCACCCGTTTGCTGATGGTGATCTCGTCATTCGACGCCCCGATTACGGTACTGGTGATGCGTAAATTGGGTTGCTCATCGAGCTCAACGGTGACAACCGGATACGGCGTCGAGTAGTCAACCCCTGTCGCCGCCGGGCCTTGATGCAGGAACACGACGAGGTGAATTGTGCCGCTGCCGGCCACCTGTGTCGGCACCACATTCATTGACCAACAGTTGGGGCATGATGGTCGCGGTGGCTCGTGCCATGTTGCGCATTCGCCGCAGCGGTTGAGGAGCAAACGGTGATCCAGCCAGCCACGGTAGTGGTCGGCGTTGTCGTAGCTGATGGGTCGCCCAGGAAATTGGGCCACCAGTTCTTCGTTGGTCACCGTCATGAGGTCTCCACATCTTGAAGTTTCGTGCGTTGCGAAATGATTTGGCGGCGCAACACTTTGCCGCCGGCGTTGCGAGGCAATTCGGCTACCCATTCCCAACTGGTGGGCACCTTGAAACCGCCAAGTTGGCTGCGGGCGAACGTGCGCAATTCGTCGTCGGTAGGGCGCGTCGTGAGCCCCACAGGAGCCACTAGCGCGGCGTTCACCGTCTCACCGTAGACCCGGTCGGAGAGCCCAAAAACACACGCCTCCGCAATGGCGGGATGTCGAGCCAGCACGGTTTCTACTTCGATCGGGTACACATTTTCGCCGCCCCGTATGATCTTGTCGCCCTTGCGGCCCGACAGATACAAATAGCCATCTTCGTCGACCCGCCCAAGGTCGCCGGTGCGCAACCAACCGTCGGCATCGGGTCGAAAGAAGTGCTCGGCTTTGGCCCACACTTCGCCGACGCCGTGTTCATCGGGGCTATCGATCAGCAT
>JAYWAI010000473.1:0-8334 GCA_043782545.1 Acidimicrobiia bacterium | reverse complement strand
CAGGCTGGTCAGTGGCGAACGCCTTGATGGCTTCTTGGTAAAAGGCCTGTGGGAAGGTGGCTCCCGATGAGTTCAGCGTGGTGGCGGGCAATTTCTCGGCCGCCGCGGTAGTCGTTGTGGTGTCGGCGGCCTTGGTGGTGGTGGCAGCGGTGTCGGCCACCTTCGTGGTCGTCGTGGTGTCGCTGCCCTTTGAGCTGCTGCCACAGGCTGCGACCGTCAAGGCCAAGCCAACTACAGCGCCAGCCGTGCGCAGAGCGCGCCGGCGCGTCGAAATGTTTGCCATTATTAAAGTCCCTTCGGAGGTGAATATCACATGGACAACCTAAACATGGTGGGTAACTTCTAGACCACTTTTAGGTAAACAACAGATGAACGACACACCAACTTCAGGGGGCTCGCCGACATGCCGAGGGCCCGTCGCCCGACGAAGCGCATTTGGGCGTATCTTAGAGGCGTGTTCGATCAGCAGAATCAATTCCTGAACCGGGAACTTTCATGGCTCGATTTTGACGCACGCGTGCTCGCACTGGCCGAGCGCGACGACCTGCCCGTGTTGGATCGCGTACGCTTTTTGGGTATCGCCGATCGCAACCTGGATGAATTTTTCCAAGTCAGAATTGCGCTGCTCAAAAATGACCTCTACATCGAAGACGGCGAGCGCGGTAACGAGTGGCGAGATCGATTTGATCAGCTCGCGGCCGTCTCGTCAGTAGCGGCCCGCCTCACCCACCGAATGGACCGGCTCTACAACGAAGTGCTGCATCCACTGCTCGTTGATTCCAGCATTGTGATCTGCGGCCGTGACGACTTGTCCAACGAAGACCGTCGGTTCCTTTTGCACTTTTTTGAGACGCGCCTGTTTCCGGTTTTGACGCCGCTTTCCGTCGACCCAGGGCACCCCTTCCCGCATATTTCTGATCGGTCCCTCAACCTGGCGGTAGTCGCCAAGGACCCAGCTACGGGGGAGGAACGCTTTGCTCGGGTCAAAGTGCCAGCGCTACTGGCGCGTCTGGTACCCCTACCGGACCGCGTGCGCTACGTATTGCTCGAAGACGTCATTTCGCTCAACCTCGACATGCTGTTCCCAGGGATGAACATCGAAGGCCATTGGGTGTTCCGCATCATTCGCGGCGTCGAAGGCGTCGCCAGCGACGACGATGACGACACCGACGATTTGCTTGAAGCGATCGAGCATGAACTGTCACGACGCCGATTTACCGCAGCGGTTCGAGTGCAAGTACAGGCCGATATGCCCGCCGATGTCGTGAGCGTGCTCATCGACGAATTGGAACTCACCGCGCTCGATGTCAGCATCCACGCGGCGCCGTTGGCCATTTCCGATCTCATGCAGTTGTGCGATCTCGACCGGCCAGATTTGAAGTCCGAGACAGTGGCGTCGATCACACCGGAATGCCTGACCACACCTACGGGCCCGGCGAACTTTTTTGACGTCATCAGTCAGGCAGACGTATTCGTGCATCATCCCTACGAATCGTTTACAACGACCTTCGAAGAGTTTCTTCATCAGGCCGCTACCGACCCCAAAGTGTTGGCCATCAAGCAGACGCTGTACCGCACCGCCGGCGATTCGGGCATTGTGGACTCACTCATTGAAGCAGCCGACGCTGGCAAGCAAGTGGCTGTATTGGTTGAGCTGAAAGCGCGCTTCGACGAGCGGGCCAACATCGCCCAAGCCCGAGCGCTCGAACGGGCCGGGGTACACGTGGTGTACGGAATTGTGGGCCTCAAGACGCACGCCAAAGTGTGCCTCGTCGTGCGCGACGAGCCCGACGGCATCAAGCGTTACTGCCACATCGGTACTGGCAACTACAACCATCGCACTGCCCGTCAGTATGACGATTTCGGCTTGTTTACGTCAGACGCTGAGCTCACCAGCGACCTCACACATTTGTTCAATCACCTCACGGGGTTCAGCAAAGAACCGGTGTACAAGAACATCATGGTGGCACCGAAATCTCTGCGCGATCAGATGATCGACCTCATAGCCAATGAGCAAAAGGCGCCTGAAGGCATGGGTCGCATTGTTATGAAGATGAACAGCTTGTCGGACCTTCCCATGATCAACGCGCTGTACGAAGCGTCGTGCGCCGGTGTGTCCATTGATCTGATCGTGCGCGGCGTGTGTTGTTTGCGACCCGGCGTGCCGGGCTTGTCGGAAAATATTCGCGTTCGGTCGATAGTGGGGCGATACCTCGAACACTCCCGCGTCGTAATTTTTTCCAACGGTAATGGTGAAGGTAATCCGCTCTACCTCATTGGTTCGGCCGACATGATGCGCCGAAATCTAGATCGCCGGGTTGAGGTGTTCGCTCCTATCAAAGATCGCAAAATTCAGCAACGGCTGGACTCAATCGTGCACCTGCTCCTTATGGACGAAAGGCTGGCTTGGCAGCTTGACAAAAGTGGCTCGTGGACGAAATTCAGCGATGGCGATGCCACGGACGCACAGTTGGCCATGCACGATCTGGTACGAATAGTGAATGGCTGACAAGATCGTAAGAGCCGCTGGGGGAATCGTGTGGAGACGCACGGCTACTGGCGAAATTGAACTTATCCTCGTACACCGCCCTGGCGAAGGTTACGACGACTGGACATTCCCCAAAGGCAAACGAGATGCCGCCGACGACAGCGAGGAAGACTGTGCCTTGCGCGAAGTGTTCGAAGAGACTGGCTACCGCTGTGCCATTGGGCATGAAATCGCTCGCACGTCCTACATCGATCGCAAAGGTCGCGAGAAAAAAGTTCGCTATTGGACGATGCGAGTCGACGCCGGCGCAGTCGAGTTGTCAAACGAAGTCGATGAGGTTCGCTGGCTCCCCCTCGACGCAGTCCGGGCGCTGCTGACGTACGAACGCGACCAAGCCGTGGTCGATTCGTTTCAAGGCTTCTTGAAGTCAGGCGTAGCAGGCTAAGGCTCGTTACGGCGAGCTTGTTCATTTCGGCTAGGCAGCGAGGCCCACAATGGCCGCTGACAATTTGGTGGCCCCCAACGATCCTTGGAATTTGGCATCCCCAAAGCAAAAGACGCCACCGTCTCGAGCAACGAAAAGGTAGCCATGCCCTGACGCCGACGCGGCCATGCCGACGATGGGTTGAGCCAGCGTGATGTCACCGGTGGAACCAAAAAATCCAGCGTCGCCGAAGGCAAAAATGCCACCATCAGATGCCACCAACCAATACCCACCACCAGACGGCGTCGCCGCCATACCCACCACAGGCTGATTCAAACGCAGCGCGCCAGTCGAACCAAAAAACTTCGCATCCCCGAAGCTAAAGATCCCTCCATCGCCGCCCAGGAGCCAATACCCGTTCCCGGTGGCCGTCGCTGCTATTCCCACGATCGGTCGATTAAGGCGAACTCCCGACATGTCGCCCCGATGGGTCGCGTCACCAAGCGCTTGGACCTCGCCATCAACTCGAGCAACGTACAGACCACCTCGAGACGCGGCGGCCACGGTAGCGGCTACTGCGGCGCCAGAGCCGGCGTTGCCCACGAAGGGTGCATTGCCAAAGCGATAGATCGTGCCAGCGGCAGTGGCGAGCCAGTAGCCCGACGACGCCGACGGGTTGGCGAACGCGTCAGCGTTCGGATCCAAACCAGCGGCGATGAAGCCCGCACCCACGCCGTTACCCACGCCAAGCGCGCCACCTAGCGGGTCGCCGACGGGATCGAAGAAGTTCAGACTTTCGAAATGACCACCCAACACCCCGGATGACTCAACGCCGAGCCACGAGTCCAACGCCGTGGCGTAGGTCGACATGAACGACACGGCGGGCACCAGGTTGCCTGTCGCGTCGAGTTGCGTTAGCGACGGTTGGGCGCCGTAGAGACCCCCACGCACGCGATTGCCAATAACGAGCATGTTGCTGGCGGTGCCGTGATCAGTACCTCCCGAAGCGTTCTGAGAGGGTCGCCGACCGAACTCCGAGAACGTCATAATTGCCACTCGGTTTTCATACGCCATCGACAGGTTGGCGAAAAATGCACCGAGCCCATCGTTGAGCTCGGTCATTCGTGACTGGTGAGATGCCAGGTGACCCTGGTGGTGATCGAAGTCGGCAAGCTCGACGTTGATCACTCGGATGCCAACGTCCAAATTGATGAGCCGCGCGGCCAGCGCCATCTTTTGCACGGGAATCGATTGGCTCTCAACCGCTCCGTACGCGCCACTGATCCGCCCCCCGAGATCAATGGTGGTGCGGCCCATGCGGGCCAATTCGTCGCCGAAGCGTCCGAGCCCCGTGGCAACCGTGGCGTATTCGCGAATTGCGGCAAATTCACGGCGGTCCCAATCGTAGGTTTGATCCACACCGAAGGCACCTTTGATTGACAGAGGCAGTGACGTCGAGCGGCTCGAAACGCCCAACAAATGACCCGGCATATCGTCGCCAATGTTGACGGCAAAGAGCGAGTCGCCTCCGAGCGCATCTCCACATCGCCCGACCCAACCGGTGTCGATCACCGAGGTGCTCCCGGCCATCCATCTGGCCATTGAACTGAAATGACTGAGGTCAACAATGCCGGGGGTGCCCACGCCTTGCACAATGGCGGCCTTGCCGTTGTCGAAATATCGCTTCACGTTGGTCAAGGCCGGGTGAAGCCCCAAACCATGTCCGATCGGCAACGCTTCCGCTTGAGAAATACTTACGTTGGGTCGGAGCTGGTAGTAGGCAGAGTTGGCCACCGGTGGCACCATGTTGAGCCCATCGTTGCCACCAGGCATCATGATCATTACCAGCACACCTTCGTGTGCAGCAAGTGGTGCCGCGGCGGCTCGGAGCTCCTGCATCCAGCTCGGCAACAAGGCCGTGGCCCCGCCGACTGCCAATGACGCCTGCAAAAAGCGGCGGCGTGTTAGCACCCATTCTGGACCAACAATCGGTGCCACGCGAGTCATTTCACGCCAGCTGAAAGTCAGGCGACAGAGCGACCAGGCTGATCAAAAATCGTCGGTCCACCCAACCTTCGTTGGGCACCGAGCGCTGCTTCGTGAGCCAATTCGTGACCGAGTTACGAGTAGTAGTGCAAGGCTGGGGAATGCCAAAGAGATCTAAGGCTTCCTGTGCCGCCTCCGAAATGGACTTAGCGCCAATGTTAGCTAGCCCCGCCGACGCACCCTCGACCACCCTCCAAGCTGAATACTGTATAAAATTTGACTTTGCCCAAAAAGCAGCCGAAGTAACCCACGCCAAATTGGTCTTCCAACCCGACACGTTCGGCGGCGAAAAAGGTTCCATGCCCATGCCGGCCAGATACCACACTGGGTGGCATGTCGCAGCGTCGATACCAAGCGACCGCATCGTCGCCACGATGTACTCGACTGGTGTGCGCACCAACGCCATTCGTGCTTGTGCCGAATAGAAGTCATCGTGATTCAACATGGCGCGTAGTAGCGCCACGATGTTGAAGTCGCTCGTCAAAAATGCGTTGGCTACGCCCGACACCGTGGCGTCACTGGGGTTCGAATAGGCGAACCAGTTCCAAGCCTTGCGGGCGATAAAGCGGGCCGATACGAGTCTGGTTGCCGCGTTGTCACGCAGCAATTCGTTGATGATGTCGGGCCCATCCCAATTTCGGCTCGATCCCATAAATGTCTTGATTCCATTGTCGTGACGAGCCGAATCGAATTGATATGTGTGATTGCTCCAGCTCACCATGCCATGGCCGGTCCAGGCGCGGGCCGCCGCCACAACGTCGGTTTGTGAGTAGTTTCCGACGCCGAGCGTGAAGAGCTCCATCAACTCTCGAGCGAAGTTTTCATTGGGTGCCGCGGCGACATTCGTTGTGTTGTCGAGATACCACAACAGCGCTGGATGCGTACACACCGCCATGGTCAGATCCCGAAAGTTGCCCATGCACCCAGCGCGCAAAATCTGTTGCTGCGCCCACATCAGGTCCATCGACTCCACCTTTTGGCGCGACGTCGCGAAATGGTTGTGCCAAAAGAAGGTCATCTTTTCTTGCAGCGGCGTCGGCGTAGTGGCCATGCGATCGATCCACCAATGGGTGCAGCTCACATATTTCTCAAAGTCAGAGATCGCCGAATTGCCAATTTCTGGCGGCGAAGTCACGACCGGAGCGCCTGACATGTCGAGCAGCCGTTCCACAGCCACCACTCGCTCGATGCCAACAAGCGCTTGAATTTCTGCCGCGCTCGACCCATAGCCCGTTCGTCGGAGAAGATGCGCTGCGTCGTCGTAGGAAAGTGCCATGAAGTGCTCCCAGACCACCCCGTGCGGACAGTCACTTCAGCACTAACGGCAACGCGCTAGATCAAGTTAAGTGAACTCTTTCTTGCCACCACGATCAATCCCGATGCCACATGAGCCGAAACGTAACGGGCGAGGATTCGTTCACAAAACAGAGCAAACCTACCGACAAGAGCCACTGCTCGACCACCTTCGCCAGCAGTATCAAGGCGAACCTTTGACGAGTACGTCGCCATGGATTCAAGCTCCAGTCCACAGCGTTCCAACAACCCAGGAAGTGTCGACGGGGTAAAGCTCACGACATGGTCCGGATGGCAAACTTCTCGCCCCGCAAAGGCCAACACTGCCTGAAGTATGGACGAAGAATTTGGCGTAGTGAACACGATTTTCGTTTCGAGAGACGCGACGCGGGCAATCCCGCGCACGAAGGCACCCACATTTTCGACATGCTCGATGACTTCGCCAGCGATAACAACGTCAGCGTCAAACGGCAACTGAGACACGTCAGCCGACGGGTCAGAGAGATCAATTTGGTAGGCCTCGTAGCCGTCGGAAATCGCACGCCGAATGCCTCGCTCGTTGATGTCCACGCCAACGATGTGTTTCGCCACCCGCGCCAGATCTTGGTGCAACCACGAGCCAGCGTTGCGTTGTTCGCGCTCGTATCCCGCGTCCACGAACCCCACGTGAATCACGGTTTTGCTGCGGGCCACGCTGCGCAAAAATTCGGTGCGATCGACGTGCGTGGCCTTGGGCAGGCGGCGCATCATGTCGCGCTGGGTGTACTCCATCAGTGAATCCTCTGTGCGTTAACTGTTTGAAACAGATCGAAGATTGGGCCGGACGTCAGTGATGTCAACGACGGCGACGTCAGCTAGATCAGTGGCGAGTTCAAGCATCGCCACTTTCTCAGCGAGGGTTCGCGTCTGTTCGGACAGACGAGTGATATGACGCGCCAGCGAAATACCAATGCCCGACAAATACACAACAGCCAAGAGCAAATAAAACGCCGGCGGGTAGTTGACCCCGAAGAAGTACGAGACTTTATTCAGCCACCTAGGTACGGCAACCAGCGGGCCAAGAGCAAACGCCGCGCTACACCACACCAGTGTGAGCCCGCTCGACAGCTGGCGACGCCGCAAAAGGCGCACGCATACGCCGAGGTATCCCAAAAATACGATCGACAGAAATATGCGTGCGCCGGCGCTCATGCTGCTACCTGAAGGGGGCGAGGCGAAGGCGGCGTCGGGCGACGATGGGTGACCAGCACCAATGACAACCGGCAGTAGTGAAACGCCAGCCGACCCCGACGATTCGACGCCACGCCGGCCACGCGATGCCGCATCCGACACGGCACCTCGACAACCTCAAGCCCAGAGAAACATGCTTGCATTAAGCTCTCGGTGCTTTCCATGTATTCGGCCGGGTAGCGATCCGCAAACAAGGCGATCGCTTTGGGGCCAAAGCCCCGAAAGCCAGAGCTGGCATCGGCAAATTCGCGGTGTGCGAACACTCGAAACATGGCTCGTAAGCCAGCCATGGCGCGGCCACGGGCGAAACCCACCTCATAGTCGTCGCGGTCGGCGAACCTGTTTCCGATCACCAGGTCGGCGCCATCGTCCAGCGCCGACCACAGTGATTCGAGTGCTTCGGGCATGTGCTGCCCGTCAGCGTCAAATTGAGCAACAGCCGTGTAGTCGTGTTTGGCAGCAAATTTGAACCCGGCGCGCAGCGCTCCACCAATGCCCAAATTGAACGGAAGAGACAACACTTTCACGCCATAATCACGAGCCACCTGAGCTGTTCTATCGGTCGAGCCGTCGTTTACGACAAGCACGTCGGTGTTGGCATCGAGCGTTGGCATCAGCTCGAGAAGCGTCAGCGGGAGTGCGTCTTGCTCGTTGTAGGCCGGAATCAGAATGAGCCGTTTCATCGATGTGCCTCCGTAGGTGGATTCTGGTGAAGCCATCGTGAACGACGAAGGCGACAACGACCTCTCGTTGAGCCAAACACTGGGCCAATCTCCGGTGAACAACACACAAACATGGGCTCACCCACCGACTACCGGCGTGCGTTCCCACAACTGCGCCACACCAGAATCCG
>JAYWAI010000472.1:0-3176 GCA_043782545.1 Acidimicrobiia bacterium | reverse complement strand
CATGGTCGAATTCACCATGGCCCGCTACGGCAAACTGGACGTGTTGTACAACAACGCCGGCATCGCACACGGCGACGATGATGGCGTGGTCAATACCGACGATGCAGTGTGGGATCTCACGCTCGATATCAATGTGACTGGCGTGGCGCGGTGCTGTAAGTACGGCATCCCGGCCATGTTGCAAGGCGGCGGCGGATCGATCATCAACGTGGCGTCTTTCGTAGCGCACGTTGGCGCGGCGACGCCGCAAATCGCCTATACGGCCTCTAAGGGTGCCGTGTTGTCGATGACTCGGGAAATCGCCGCGATCCATGCCCGTCAAGGAATTCGCTGCAACGCGTTGTGTCCCGGGCCGGTGCTGACGCCACTGTTGACCAAGTTCTTGTCCGATGACGCCAAGCGTCAACGGCGTTTGGTGCACGTTCCCATGGGCCGCTTTGGTGAGCCGCACGAGATTGCCAACGCTGCACTGTTTTTGGCGTCGGACGAATCGAGTTTTGTGACGGGCTCGTCGCTCATGGTTGACGGCGGCATCACCTGCGCCTACACCACCCCGGAGTAGCTCAGCCCCCGACGGCTCGGGTTGAATTCGCCGTTCGACGTTTTGGTTGCTTGGTATCATGTAACCATGACGAAGAATGTGACTATTCGGTTTGATTCGACTGTGGCGGCATTGGTCGAGGCTCGTGCAGAAAAGACCGGAGTTTCGTTCAATCAAGCAGTCCAAGATGCAGTCGTGTTGGCCGACGCAGTCGATCAGGAATCCGTCGCGACCATTGCCGTTCGGCATATCGAAAAGTACCGAACAGTGTTGGACCGATTGGCATGATCTCGAGGCGGCTGAGCCTCGACGAATTAGTCACGATCAACGCGTTGCTGCTCGAAACAGACCGAGCAACCGTCGCCGCAACAGTCAAGATCGGACTTCTGGATTCAGCGCTGAATGCGCCGTTTGCTCGTTTCGGGGACGTCGACCTGTATCCACATGATTGGCAGCGGCTTGGCGTGTTGTGCTGTCGAATCGTGTTGAATCACCCGTTTTTCGACGGCAACAAACGAGCCGGTTTGGTCGCTATGTTGACGATGGCAACCATGAACAATCTGGCCTTAGACCTGCCGGTCAGCCAGGAGACGGACGGAATGATTTTGCGCCTTGCTGCTAGCGACCTCGGTGAGCATGAGTTCTGTGAGTGGGTCCGCCGGTACCTCCGGTAGTCGGCTGCTCGACGGGGTGAGGTTCGCAGCTCGGCGGTTTTAAGTGGTCTCGGCGAGGATTTGGGTGATGACGTGGCGTGAGATGGCCACGAGCGTGGGGTTGGTGTCGAGGTAGTAGGGGATCACAATGAGTGACATGCTCAGCGCCCATCCACGGGCTCTGGCCCACGTGTTGTCGTCGACTTTGGATTCGCGTTTGAATACTTCGCGGGCGTGTGGCGGGAGCAGATTCCAGGCCACTATGTAGTCGACCGCTGGGTCGCCGGTGCCCATGAGTCCGAAGTCGATCACCGCACTCAGTTGGCCGTAGTTGCACAGAAGATTGCCGGGGGCCAGGTCGGCGTGGAGCCACACCGGCGGGCCATCGTATTCAGGGCTCGCTAGCGCCGCGCGCCAGACAGTGGTCACCGTGTCGGTGTCGATTGTGCCGAGATCGGGGCGCTGCTGATTGATGGTCTGCAGCGCAGCGATTGCCTCAAGGGTGGGAGCGTTTCGGGTGCGCAGCGGCGCCCCTCGCCACGCTCGGGGCGCGTCCGGTTGGGCAGCGTGGTCGATGTCGTGGAGGGCATCGACGAAGCGTGCAAGGTCAGTGGCGAGCTGGGCGGCTTCGGCGTGATTGGTTGGGTCGTGAAGGTGGTTGGACGTTGGGGTTTGGCCTGGGAGCCAGGGGCAGACGTTCCAGTTCCATGGGTAGCCGTAGGCGGGCGTACCTTGCGCTAATGGGGTCGGAATGGGCACCGTTAGGTGGGGCTCTAGGACGGCCATCCACGCATGTTCACGGTCGACGTATTTCGCCGCCCATTCGACGCGCGGCATGCGGACGGCGAGGTCATCGCCGAGGCGGTACATGGCGTTGTCGGTGCCAGACGAGTTGACCCGCGTCACGGTTTTGTGCGCCCATGGAGGGAACTGGTCGGCGATGAGTCGCCTCACGAGCGCTTCGCTCGTGTGTTGCTCGTTGGCATGCATCTGGGTGAGCGTAGTGGTTTCGTTCTGGCTGGCTGCTCGGTATTTCTGGGGGCGGTGGGAGTACCGTTTGTGATTTCTGGGGGCGGAATAAGTACCGAATATTTGTTCGTAAATATGTTGACTTACGGTCAACTATTCGGATATGATCTCGCCATGTTTTCGAGTACTTTGAGCGAACTTGATCGGGAAATGGCGATGCTGTCGGCATCGATCCCCGCAACGCTTGGGGTGGGCGAAGTGCGTTCGGCGGTGGCGGACTATCAGCGGCTCAAGGCCAAGGTAGAGGCGGGTTGGCTCGTGTTGACAGGTTTGATCGAGTCGTCTGGGTTGCACCGTCGCGATGGGGCACGTGATGCGGCGGCCTGGCTCGAAGCGCAGGCAGGCGAGTCATTTCGCTCGGCTCGGGCGGCTGTCGATCTCAGCGGATTGTTGGCCGACAAGCCAGTCATGTTGGCAGCGTTGGCGTCGGGCGAATTGACGCAGGCACAAGTCGGCGAGCTCGCTCGTGTGGGTGTAGTGAATGAGGCTGAGCAGTCCGCGCTGGTGCGGTCGGCCGTTGGTCGGCCAGTGAAGCAGGTGGCGCGTGACGTGGCCCGTTGGCGTGAGTCGCACGGTGCACCAGTTGTCGTTGTACATCGGGCCGTTTCGGTGGTAACCGCTGACAACATCACGACCGTTCGCGCCGAGCTCGATGCCGAGCAAGGCGCAATTGTCGACACGGGTTTGCACAAAGCGTTGGCTTGGGCGCCAATCGATGGCACGTGGGGCGAGAAACAGGCGCACGCGTTCACGAGTGTGTTCCGGTATTTCATCGAGCACGTGCAAGGTGATGCGGCCCGCATCGGGCGGCCGCATGTCATTGTCACGGCCGACTTGGAAGTGATCGAAGGCCGGGCCGGTCGCAAGGCTCGGCTCACCAACGGTGGCGCGGTCGACGCCGCTGATCTAGCTCGCTTGATGTGCGACGCGGAGGTCACTCGAATCGTGCGAAG
>JAYWAI010000471.1:0-3183 GCA_043782545.1 Acidimicrobiia bacterium | reverse complement strand
CGATGCCTGGGTCGACGACTGTGCCGTCGACCCAGGCATCAGTATTTACGACCGCGGTGACCGTCTCTTCGACGAGCGCACCTACGACACTCCCGCCCATCGATCTCACAAAAGATCGCCCCTACGACGTGTTCGTGCCGTCTACCTACGATGCAAAGTCGCCGATTCCGCTGGTGATCTTGCTCCACGGATACTCGTTTTTCGGTGCCGGTCAAGAGGCATATCTGAAGCTTCAACCGCTGGCAGAGTCACGAGGATTTTTGTATGTGCATCCTGATGGCACTGCCGGCCCCAACAAAGCCGAATTTTGGAATGCGTCCGATGCCTGCTGCAATTTCTTCGAATCCTCCGTCGATGACTCCGGGTATCTCAATGCGGTCGTCGAGCAGATACAGGCGAAATACAACGTGGACCCGAAACGAATTTTTTTCGTTGGTCATTCCAACGGTGGGTTCATGTCGCATCGCATGGCGTGCGATCACGCCGACAAAGTCGCGGCCATAGTGAGCCTGGCCGGAGCGATGCCCACCGACTTGACGGCGTGCCGACCAGCGCAACCAGTGAGTGTGCTGCAAATTCACGGCGACAACGATCAAACAATCAAATATAGCGGCGGGAGCCTTGTCGGGCATTCGTATCCTTCGGCCGCCACCACGGTCGCCGACTGGGCAAAACTCAACGGCTGTTCGGTAATCAGCGAGCCTGGCGTTGCCCCGTTCGATCTCGAGCGCTCGATTTTGGGCCCCGAATCGACATCGTTGAGCTTTGGCAACTGCCGACCGGGTGGAGCGGCAGAACTATGGACGATCGCCGGCGGCAGCCACCTTCCCGCAATTTCCGATACGTTTTCATCCTCAGTTATCGACTTCCTTTTCGCTCACCCGAAACCGTAGATCCAGGAGCGTCGAGACTCATGAGTAGCCAAGGACAGTGCGAGTGCGGTGGCGCTCGCTGAAGCCCCCGATTGCCACCAGCGCTGCCCCGGCGTCGAAGAATTCGACTATGAAAATTAAGTTTCTGGCGGGTGGGCGCTCGTCGCGAAATCGGCGATGAAGTCGATTTGGCGTTGAGTTTCCGGTACGCGTTTACCGCGGGCGAGCGAGATTCGGGCCCAGGCATCGTCGGCGTCGATGCCCTCTGTCACCAGGATTGCCGCGGCCGCCAATGAAGCTCGCCCGATGCCCATCCAACAATGGATGGCGACGGACTCGCCGGCCGCCAACCGCGTGGTCAGGTCGGCGATGAACGGTGCAAAAGAGTCGGATGTCGGGACGCCGAAATCCATGATTTGGTGATGCACAAATCGCACCCCCTCGGCTGCTGCTAAAGCTTCTTCGTCCTCTAGGTCGGCCATCATGACTTGATCCATGGGCAACAGACTCACGATGGTCGTCCAACCATCGGCGGCAAACGCGGCCATCTCACCACGTAACAAATGCGCGCCGAGCGGCTTGGGCATCGTGGCCAATCGACCAGGGCGGTCGTCACGATTGATGATGTACGGGCCACCCAAATCAGGCAAGCGGGGCGGGCTCGTGCACGATCGCCGATTCGGTTACTGGCGCGTCTTGGTCGCCGCGCACCATCACGCCGGGCAGCGCTCCCGTGTGCACGCCGTCGATAAACGTGACCTCGCCGCGTTTGATGGTGAACCGGTAGCCGGTCGACGTTTGCATGAGTCGACGGCCACCCGCGGGAAGGTCATGCACGATGGTGGGAGGGGCCAAATTGAGTGTGGCCATGTCGATCACATTGATATCGGCGAGGTAGCCAGGGGCGAGTACGCCGCGGTCATGCCAGCCAATGTAGGCGGCATTGCGCTGCGTGTGCAGATGCACCAAGTACGGCATTCCAATGCGCTCGCCTCGGCTGCGATCGCGTCCCCAATGGGCCAACAGCGTGGTGGGAAATGTGCCGTCGCAAATGGCGCCGCAATGTGCGCCAGCGTCGCTCAGGGCGATGAGCGAGTCGTCGCTGACGAGCATTTCGCGGGTGTCGTCGAGGTGGCCTTTGGCGTAGTTGTAGAGCGGCAAATACAACATGTTTTGGCCGTCGTTGGCCATGGTGAGGTCGTAACACATTTCGACTGGATCGACGCCCGAGGCAGTAGCGAGGCCGTCAATCGATGTTGACGGGTCGGGCTCATAGTTCACTGGTGGAGTGAGCGAAAACATGCGATGGAATGCTCCGGTCAAGTGAGCAGCGATGCCGTCGAGCCGTAATGTCTTGTGCTCAGCGATGATGGCGGAGCGCAACGCGTGGTCGGCCATGCGGGCCGCTTTTTCGGCGGGCGTCAGCATGAACATTTGGCCAAAGGTGGGGCAGAAGGCAAACGGATTGACGGTGGCAGCCAAACCCAGCAACACGCCGATCGGGCGAGGCGCCACCTGGGCGTGCATCTGCGCGCCGTGGGTGTTGGCGTCGGCAATGAAGGCCAACATCGTGCGCCACCGATCGGGCAAATCGATGGGCTGCTGCACGGTCATGGCGAGAGGCCGACCAGAAGCGATCGACACGTCTCGCATAAGTTCGAGTTCGGCGAGCGTGTACGCCTCATCATGGGATTGGTAGGCGTCGGAGATGAGTTGCAACACGCCTCGACCCGTATCACGCAACACCGCGCCGAGCGCTACGACCTCACGATTTTCGGCGCGGAACGTGCCGATTTGTTCACCGGTTTTCGTGCGATGCACGTAGGTGCGAGAGGTAGCGAAACCGACAGCACCGTTGGTCATTCCGTCGGCCACGATGGCAGCCATATCGGCCAACTCGGCGTCGGTCGGCATCTCGTCGGCGTCGGCACCGCGGCTGCCCATCACGTAGGCACGCACAGGAGCGTGAGGCACATATGAACCAATATCGATCGTGCGCGGCTGACCTTCGAGGGCGTCGAGGTACTCGCCGAAGCTCTCCCAATTCCATTTAAGACCTTCGGCCAGCGCAGCCCCCGGAATATCTTCGACACCTTCCATGAGGCTGATGAGCCAGTCGTGCTTATCGGGGTGCGCAGGCGCAAAACCCACGCCGCAGTTACCAATGACGGCGCTGGTAACGCCGTTGATGCTCGACGGCGCCAGCAGCGGATCCCAGGTGGCTTGGCCGTCGTAATGGGTGTGAATGTCAACGAAACCGGGCGTCACAATGCAACCGGAGGCGTCGATGATTCGGGCGGCTGGGCCGAGG
>JAYWAI010000470.1:0-3189 GCA_043782545.1 Acidimicrobiia bacterium | reverse complement strand
CACCACACGCCACATCCCGATCGAAGGCACGCTCAACTTTCGCGACCTCGGCGGCTATATCGCTTCCGACGGTCGCGTTGTCGCTCCCGGGCTGGTTTACCGGTCGGACGATTTTTCCAAACTGACCGATGCCGGCCGACAGGCGTTGAGCCATTTGGGTGTTTCGGCTGTGCATGACATGCGTGCCGACCGAGAAGTAACCACCGCCCCAAATCTTTTGCCAGTCGGTGTCGACTGGGTTCGATCACCTATCAACACGGCCGGGACACAGCAAGGCTCGATGCTTGAGCTGATCGCTGCCGGCGTCATTCAGCCCATGTCGATCGATGAGCTCGGCTCGATGTATTGCGAAATGCTCGACGACTATGCGCCCCAAATGCTGGCGGTTGTCGAAGGGGTCGCGACCGCTGACCATCGGCCCGTCGTGTTTCATTGCACTGCTGGTAAAGATCGCACCGGAGTCGCAGCGGCGCTGATATTGGATGCGCTCGGTGTTAGCCGCGAAGACATCATCTACGACTATCACCTCACTGATACCTACCGCACTCCACATCGGTTGCCAGTCGTGACGGAACTGTTGGCAGCCGCGGGTATCGAAGCAGCTGGATTCGTGCCGCTATTTAGCGCTCCAGAGCCCGTGATTGCGGCAATGCTCGACTATTTGCACGAGCAATTTGGCGGGGCAGTCGGCTATCTCGTCGATTACGCCAAGGGCGCTCCAGATCTCGCGCGGGCGCTCGCTGACCGGCTGCTCGTCAAGGCCTGATCCCGATCATGCGCTTTTGAGAAGAGCGTCGCCATTCCAATCGGCGTGCCCCAAGCTGCGGCCGATATGAATCGACACATTGCAATTCATTGAAAAATTCGGTCAAGGTGCTTGACCGAATCGGTTTTGAGGCGTACCGTACGCGCACTTTCGTGGTCCAAAGCGCGCCACAGAGATTTTGCTTGTGTTTCGCGCGTCAAAAGCGGTAGCATCCTTTGTTGCCGTGCGCGTTCCGTCTTCTCCTCGCCATTTTTGCCTGGTAATTCGACGCGTCACAGCAATCTCCGCCCTTTCCCCTCGTTGAGGAGTCGTCGCTTGGCTGCCACCCATACCGCCCGCAATCGGTATTCATTCGCAAATCTTGATGAAGTTCTTACGTTGCCCGATCTCATCGGTGTTCAACGTGACTCGTTCCAATGGTTTCTAACTCAAGGGCTCACGGAAGCGTTCCGTGACATCAGCCCAATAAAGGACTTTGCTGAGACGCTCCAGCTCGAGCTCGAATTCGATCCCAACGACGAAGACCTCAAGCCGTATCCCAAATTTACGGTAGATGAGTGCAAGAAGAAGGACTTGACCTACAGCGCCCCGATCTTCGTTCGCGCTCGCTTTATGAACGCTCAGACGGGCGAAATCAAAGAGCAGACCGTGTTTATGGGTGACTTCCCGATGATGACCGAAAAGGGTACGTTCATCATCAACGGCACAGAACGTGTCGTCGTGTCGCAGCTCGTTCGGTCGCCCGGCGTGATCTTCCAACCTGGTGAGCGGTTCCGTCTCCGCAACCTGTCCAAGCATCAGTTGGTCACCGGCACCATTCACCCCAGCCGTGGCGAGTGGATCGAATTCGACGTCGAGCAAAAGCCAGGCAAGGACGTCACGTGCGGCACCCGTGTGGCCCGCAAACGTCGCCTGTCAGTATTCGTGTTGCTTCGTGCCCTCGGGTACGACGAGGAAAATGCTCCAGGCTTTCTGGATCGCTTTGTTCGCCACTTCGATTTTCTCGAAGGCCAATGGGAAAAGGATCGCGACCTCGCGCCCACCCAAGATGAAGCTCTCGTGGAGATTTATAAGCGTGCCCGTCCCGGCGAGCCACCCACTTTGGAATCGGCCAAGGCCTACTTCCGCAACGCATTTTTCGAAAGCCGTCGTTACGACCTGAGCCGAGTGGGCCGTTACAAGCTCAATCGTAAGCTCGGGCCCGAAGTCAAGCGATTGGCTGAGACGTTCGGTCTCACTGACCTCGACTATCCCACCGAAGATCAACCGGTATTGAGCCGTTGTGAGCTTCTGGCGTCGATCACCTACCTGCTGAACTTGGCGAAGAACGAGCCTGGCTACCGTCTCGACGACCAGGATCACTTTGCGAACCGTCGCATCCGCTCGGTTGGCGAATTGATTCAAAACCAAGTGCGCATCGGTCTTTCACGCCTCGAGCGTGTTGTTCGTGAGCGTATGACAACGCAAGATGTCGAAGCGATCACGCCGCAAACGTTGATCAACATTCGTCCCGTCGTGGCCGCGATCAAAGAGTTCTTCGGCACCAGCCAGCTCAGCCAGTTCATGGACCAAGTCAACCCGCTGTCTGGGTTGACCCACCGTCGTCGCCTTTCCGCCCTCGGGCCGGGCGGTCTGAGTCGTGAGCGTGCTGGCTTCGAAGTTCGAGACGTCCACTTCTCTCATTACGGCCGTATGTGTCCGATTGAGACTCCAGAAGGCCCCAACATTGGTTTGATTGGTGCCTTGGCAACCTACGCCCGCGTGAACGAGTTCGGTTTCATCGAATCGCCGTATCGCAAGGTCGTCGATGGCAAGGTCACGAAAGAAATCGTGTACCTGGCCGCTGACGAAGAAGAGGACTATGTCGTAGCCCAGGCCAACACGCCGTTGAACGCCGATGGCAGTTTCGCCGAAGCACGAGTTCTTGTGCGTCGCAGCCCACAGGCCGCCTCACTGGCTGACCTTCGTTTGCAACTAGAACGCGATGTGTACTTCGCTGCAACCACCGACATTTCGTCTGTGCCCGCTAGGGAAGTCCAAATGATGGACGTTTCGCCGAAACAAATCGTTTCGGTCGCCACGGCCCTCATTCCCTTCCTCGAACACGACGACGCGAACCGTGCTCTTATGGGTGCCAACATGCAACGCCAGGCAGTCCCACTGCTGCGTGCCGAGGCTCCGTATATAGGCACCGGCATCGAAAAGCGCGCCGCCCATGACGCGGCCGACATGGTGCTTGCCCTCGAAGATGGTGTCGTCGCTGAGGTCAGCGGCAACTCGATCATCATGGATTACAAGACCAAGGGCCGTCGCGTGTACGAGTTGGCCAAGTTCCAACGGTCAAACCAAGACACGTGTATCAATCAACGTCCCAAGGTGCATGAAGGTCAAAAGGTCCACAAGGGCGATGTTCTTGCCGATGG
>JAYWAI010000469.1:0-22253 GCA_043782545.1 Acidimicrobiia bacterium | reverse complement strand
CCACGATGGCGGCGTTGTTGAAGTAGCAGTATCCGCCGTACATGGCGTGAGCGGCGTGATGGCCAGGCGGCCGACACAAGCCGTACGCATATCGTTCGCCGGCCAGTACGTGGTCCGAAGCTGTCAGCGCCACATCGACCGCCGCACGACTCGCCGCGTATGTGCCGGCCATTATTGGGGTGGCCGCGTCTTGGGCAAAGTGCCCGGCTGCGCCTCGCACGTTGCCGGGAACACGCCCAGATTCCATACCTTCGCGCAGGTGCGTGTTGTGAAAGGTGTCGGGCATGAGCACGCGACGATCATGGCGTCCATTAGAAAACTGATCCCACGCGGTGGCCAGAAACGTCATCAGCCCGGCATCGTGGATGGCGCTAATGGGCTCGGTGCCATGGTCGGTTGGTTCCAGAAACGAGTAGCCGCCAGCACCGGCCAATGCGCTGCGAATCAGCTCGCCACGCTCGGCCAATTCATAGGCCCGGCCCACGAACCCGCCGTCGGATTCAAACTCGGGCGCATGAACGGCATGAATATCGCTGTATATAACTTTCATGTGTGAAACGTCGTGGTGATGAACAATTCAGTGCCACGCAAGTGCGGCGTCTCGTTGAGCGATTGAATCGACCGCTGCCCGGTGGATGCAGCCGAGATCCGATGAATTGAGGTGTACACGGGGTAAAAAAAGCCAGTCGACGGGGCAAGCCCAAGCACGTGCCCGACGTACGTGTTAATAACCCCGCCATGACACACAACGGCGATCTTCTGCCTGGGATGCTCCGCGATCAATTTCTCGATCGCGGTAACTACGGTGTCGCGAAATTCCTCGATACTTGGCGCCCCTTCTGGCCGGACGCCGCTCATTTGCTCGTAATACCGCGGATCGTTGGCAGCCTTAAGTTCCTCGATGGGTACGTACTCCGACGAAGTTCGGTCGTATTCGGCCACGCCATCAACAAGCACGGGAAGCAAACCAGTCACGCTCGACAGGGGATCGGCGGTCTGCGCGGCCCGATTCATCGGCGACGAATAAATTGCGTCAAAGGATTCCGATGCCAAGTAGACAGCGAGTGCCTTGGACTGTTCGTGGCCAACGGGTGACAAGTGAGGGTCGGCTGCGCCCGATTCCAATTCTCGACGAAGTGGCAATGCGTGCCGGATAAGAAGCAATTCCATGCCGAAACCTTAGTGGTCGAAAGGTGATGGTCCTGGTTTGGCCGAGTTAGGGCTTAGCGGTCGATTTCGCGATCTGGGCGCAAATCTGATTCGCCGACGCAGGGATCGAAATCTTGTGCCCAGCGAGCGAACACGAACACGTTTTGACGCACGTCTGCAAGGTGTCGCGATACGCCCAACACCCGACCGCCAGAGCGGCCATGATGATGAACCCCATCACCTTAAACATCAGTTTTTGAGCTGACCGCATCACGATCACGCCGGCGGCGAGAAACACGAAGATCATGCCGGTCGAACCAGTTTTGATCGTGTCATATGACAGGGCAAGCATCGGTGTACGCACAGCGCAAGCCTAAAGCCCACCCATCTCGCAACGGCGGATACACACCAAGCCCGGCTGAATTACACAGAGCCCGTAGTGTGTCACGCATGTCAGACGATCGCCCCGTACAACTCTTTTCCTCCGGTCCGCCCGAAACAATTCTCAACGCCGAACCAGCAGAAGCTCTCGCCGCGCTGGCCGCCGCAATGAGCGCCTCGCCCGCCGATCGCACGGCGGCCATCTCGGCCGTGGCATCCCAATGGCCCACATTCCTGGATGCTTGGGCGCAACTCGGTCGAGTCATATCGGTGGACTCCAACCGATCAGCCGAAGCGTATGCCTGCTTTCGTACTGGGTACCACCGAGGACTCGACCGGTTGCGTCAAAGCGGATGGCGGGGCAGCGGCTACGTCCGCTGGACGCACGACGCCAATCGCGGATTTCTTCGCGCCCTCGAAGGTTTGCGTTTAACGGCCGCGCTTATTGGCGAGACGCCAGAGGCTGAACGCTGCGCGATATTCATCGAGCAGCTCACGCCCGGCGGCATCCCCGCCGAATAGTCGATGTGTTCGCCGCACGATTGGCCCAACAGCGACACCTACCGTGACAGCGACGTCGAAATATCCTCATATAGCCGGAGCGGTGTTGTGTGGCGGGGAGAGCCGTCGTATGGGCACCGACAAGTCGCTCATGCTTGTCGACGGCCAGGTTCAAGCCGTCCGGGCCACCGAAGTTCTTCGAGCGGCCGGCCTGTCCCAAGTCGTGTGTCTGGGCGGCAATAGCGAGATACTTGCGACGCTCGGCCTGACGGTCGTGCCAGATCGGGTCCAATTCGATGGTCCGTTACGGGCCATTACCGACGGCCTGGCATGGGCGGTTGAGAACCACTTTGGCGGCCTAGCCGTCATCGCATGCGACATGCCCAACGTCACGGTTGACTTGCTCGACTCGATTCTCTCCCGCCTCGAAACACACGACTGTGCCATCGCTGAATCGTCACGCGGCCTCGAGCCATTATGCGCGGTGTATTCGACTTCCTGTGTCGAAACATTCAATCGTCACGTGGCCGCCGGAGAGCGCGCACCACGGCGCGTACTTGGCCACATCGACCTGGTGAAAGTCGATGTCGGCGACGACCGACTCGTGCGGAACGTCAATTTGCCCGGTGACCTGGTTTAGTCTTATGCCATGGCAATTGATCCCCAGGTCCCCGAAATCGACATCGCAGGTCTCGTGACCGCTCGATTGTCGGGAACTCCATTGATCGACGTACGTCAACTCGAAGAGTTTGTTGAGGCTCACGCCCCCGGTGCCAAACACATTGCGTTGGCGACGTTGCCTGACCACGTCGATCAGGTGCCTGAATCCGGCCCGGTGTACGTGATTTGCGCGGCCGGTGGTAGGAGCTTTCGAGCTTGCGAATTCCTCCGGGCCCAAGGAATAGACGCCATCAACGTGGCCGGCGGCACGAAAGCTTGGCTGGACGCCGGACAACCCTTCGAAACAGGAGCAAGCTAGCCCCCATATGACCCTCGCCGCGTATCAATGGGTTGCCACTGAACGCGACCTTTCCGCGCTCATTAGTACTCTTCGCGGCGTTGATCGAATCGCGTTGGATACCGAGTTCCACCGCGAAAAGACGTACTACCCGAAGCTGGCACTCCTCCAACTTGCCTGGGACGGCGGCATCGCGTTGATCGATCCACTCGCGGTTGACATCCAGCCTTTTGCGGAAATCCTTGATAGCGACGTGCTCATCGTGATGCACGCCGCGCAGCAAGACCTTGAAGTGATGCAACGTGCATGCGGGGTCGTACCGCGTCGGCTGTTTGATACCCAAATCGCCGCCGGTTTCATCGGATTTTCGTCACCCTCGCTGTTGAACCTGGCCGAAGGACTGCTCCACGTCAAACTCTCCAAAGGCGACAGGCTTACCGACTGGCTGCGGCGGCCCTTGGACGATGACCAGAAATCGTATGCAGCTTCCGACGTTGAACATCTTTGTGCTTTGCACGACGAACTCGTAAGCCGTCTGGAAGCCAAGGGACGATTGTCGTGGGCCCAGGAGGAATGCGATTGGATGCGCACACACTTTGGTGGGCCACCGGACCCCGATGAAGCTTGGCTTCGCATCAAGGAAGCTCGCCAACTCCGAGGCAAGGCTCGTGGAGTGGCCCAGGCAGTCGCGGCATGGCGTGAACGATCAGCCGCGGCCAAAGACCTCCCCGTGAGATTTTTGCTCGGTGACCTGGCCGTCGTGTCGATCGCGCAACGCCCACCTTCGAGCGCCGCCGATCTGGGCGCCGTGCGGGGTGTCGACGAACGCATGGCCAAGGGGCCACTCGGCCAGGCTATCGTTGCGGCTGCTCAAGAAGGTCTTACCGCGGGCCCGATAAAGCCCGAGGTGAGCTCCACAGAGTCACTTGACCGGGAACTTCGCCCAGCCCTTACGCTGGTGTCGGCGTGGGTAAGCCAAGTAGCGCGCGACCATCACGTCGACCCTGCGCTGCTCGCCACGAGGCAAGATCTCAGCGATCTCCTACGGGGCGATCCCGCGGCAGCGCTCAGCCACGGTTGGCGTGCCGAAATGGTCGGCGACGCCATTGGACGACTGGTCGCCGGGCACGCCGCCCTGGCGTTTGATGGTCACGGCGAACTGGTGCTCGAGCCACGATTTGGCAGCTCAACCCCCGATTAGCCGCTGAATTTTTCTGAATTTTCGCCTCGGAATCAGCCAGGGTTCCAGTTTCGCAACATCGGACCGGCTATCATGGATTGTTCACCGCACTCAATCAGAGGTCCGGCCGTGAAAAAAGGTCGCCATCGGCGCTTCGAAGAAGCCCGCAAGCTAAAGCAAATGGGCCCAGAGCCTTTCGCCCCGATTGGGCCCTCAGGGCCCCGGGATGAAGATCGTCCGTCAGGCGATAGCGAAGAAGATCGCTATGCCGAAATAGCGGCGCGCTACGGCGTGACGTTTGACGACGACGATGAAGACGACGACGTGGAGTAGTCCGCGCTGTCGGGCTGAGCCCCTCACAATTTCCCCCCAAACGAGTTAGATCGCAGAGATGACCCAACTAAGAAACATTGCTCTCGTCGCGCACGTCGACCATGGCAAAACCACGCTCGTTGACGCGATGTTGCGCTCGACGGGCACTTTTCGTGCGCACCAAGCCATCACCGATCGAGTCATGGACTCCAGCGATCAAGAGCGCGAGCGTGGCATCACCATTTTGGCCAAGGCAGCATCGGTTGAATGGAACGGCGTGCGGATCAACCTCGTCGACACCCCTGGCCACGCCGACTTTGGCGGCGAAGTTGAGCGAGCGCTCACAATGGTTGACGGTGTTTTGCTACTCGTCGATGCGGCTGAAGGCCCGTTGCCCCAGACCCGCTACGTACTGTCCAAAGCGTTGGCCGCTAATTTGCCCGCTGTGGTCGTCATCAACAAAGTCGATCGGCAAGACGCCCGCCCGGAAGAAGTGCTCGACGAGGTGTACCAACTCTTTTTCGATCTCGACGCAGGGGAGCATCACATCGATTTCCCGGTCATCTCCGCAGTCGCTCGCGAAGGCAAGTCGATGAAGGGCATCGGCATGCCAGAAGATGGCAGCGATCTGACTGCCCTCTTCGAGGCAATTTTGGCCACCGTGCCGGCGCCTGGCGGCAACCCTGATTCGCCTTGCCAAGCTCTCGTGACCAACCTCGACGCGTCGGAATACCTCGGCAGATTGGCCATCGGGCGCGTCATTGAAGGCACCATGACCAAGGGCGAACAAATTGCGCTCGTCCAGGCCGACGCCCCCGACGGCTCGCCGAGAATTCTCCGCAAGCGACTTGGTTCTTTGCAGCAGTTCGTGGGTATCAGCCGCGTTGAGGTCGAGACTGTTGGCGCTGGCGATCTCTTCATTCTGGGCGGCTTCGGCGAAGTCGAAATTGGCGACACATTTGCCGACCCAATCGAGCCAAAAGCGTTGCCCCGCTTGAGCGTAGATGAGCCGGTTTTGCGCATGACGTTCGGTGTCAACACGTCGCCGATGGCCGGCAAAGACGGCAAGTTTCTGACATCCCGGCATTTGCGTGAACGCCTCGAGAAAGAAATTCTGGGCAACGTTTCGATTCGACTCGGGACGACCGAATCGCCCGACATCACCGAGGTAGCGGGTCGTGGCGAGCTGCAACTGGCCGTGTTGATTGAATCAATGCGCCGAGAAGGGTTCGAGCTGCAGGTCAGCCGCCCAGAAGTCATTACCAAGGAAATCAATGGCAAGCGCCACGAGCCAGTCGAAGCTGGCCGATGCGACGTACCCGATGAATACGTTGGTGTCATCACGCAATCGTTGGCGCCTCGTAAGGGCCGCGTGACCGAGTTCGCCTCTGGCGACACCGGACGCACCATTGTCCATTTTGAGGCGCCCGCTCGTGGCCTCATCGGCATTCGATCGCTTCTACTCACTGCTACTCGGGGCACTGCGTTGTTAAGCACGATGGCGCAAGGCTGGATGCCGTGGGCTGGCGAGTTACCGCATCGAACCAATGGCGCCATGATCTCTGACCGCACTGGCACAGTTACCGCATATGCGCTCGACAACCTGCAACAACGCGGGTCTCTCTGCGTTACACCGGGCGATGTTGTGTACGAAGGGATGATCATTGGTGAGGCATCTCGCGATGGCGACATGGTGGTCAACTGTGTGCGTGAAAAGGAAAAAAACAACATCCGAACGCACAGCCACGACGATGGCGTCAAGCTAGCGGCACCCACGATTCATACGCTGGAAACCGCGATCGAGTTCATCGCCGCTGACGAGCTGGTGGAAGTTACACCGAAATTCATTCGGATTCGCAAGCGCCAGCTCTACGAGAGTGATCGTCGCCGCACGACGCGTAAGGGCGACTAGCCACCAGCATTGGAGCGTAGCCCTTTCTATTTCCGACGCACCGTTGGATGCGCTACCGGCACGCCGGCAGAGCGGCGTTCCAACGCCAATACCAACAGCGCGTAAATTTCCTCTGAGCACAGTTCGATCAGTTCGTCGCGCATCGACACATACACTGGTTCGTGCCCAGTGAAGGCCGCGGAGTCTTCCGTGCACCACCAAGCAAACTCCGCGCCCCCGCCCGACCATTCTCGGCGTCCCCATTCGCCAACTGTCGTGATCGGGTGATTGAACTCGTCGGTGCGCTCGTCGAACCGCACGGGCACCTGCCAACAGACATTGGGTTTCCAATCCAGTGGTCGTTCACCAGCGGCCAGAGCCGCAATATGAAAAGCGCAGCCGGTTCCGCCCTCAAAGCCTGGTCGGTTCAAAAAAATACACGCACCGTCGACGAGCCGAGATCGCCCTGGACCGCCCTTGGTCCGTTCGACAGCAAAACTGCCCTTGGCCACCGCAACGTCATGAAATTGCCAGACGTCTGGAGTGAGTCGCTCGACGTAATCAGCCGTGGAGCCGTAATCGCCGTGGTCCGTGAAGTGCGCTCCGTAACTACAACATCCCTGGTGAAGTTCTGGTGCCTTCTGGGTAAGGACACCCTGGCAGCCGTTGCCGTAAATACAGTTGTAGTTCGACGAGAGAAACGTGGCGTCAAACATCCACGTGCGATCTTCGAATGGGTCGTCAAAGCTAATCCATTGCCGTGTGCCGATCGGATCGTCTCGGAGAGGTATGTGCATTGGAGTTCGGGCCACGAGTTTGAGATCGTATATGGCTAGCGTGATCCGCGTGGCGATTGCGCAAGAAAAGTCGGGCGATACTCAAGATCTCGTCGACAGGCTTCGGGGGATCATGGGCCGTAACGCCGTGATAAGTCATCCCGGAGAAGCATCGTTGTACAGCCGGGATGCATCCAACATGACCGGCGTTGTGGGCGCGGTGTGCTTTCCCACATCCACCGCACAGGTGGCCGCGGTGGTGGGCTTAGCCAACCAACTCGGGAGACCATTTCTTGCTCGGGGTTCAGGGACTGGGTTAGCGGGTGGTGCAGTTCCAACGGGAGAGCCCATTGTGCTCGTGCTCACTCGGATGGACAAGATTTTGGAAATCGACCTCGACAACATGATTGCTTGGATCGAACCAGGGGTGATCAACCTCGACCTCACCCGCCAGTTGGCCAAGGTTGGGATGCACTTCGCTCCGGACCCGTCAAGCCAGCAATCGTGCACCATTGGCGGCAACGTGGCCAACAATTCCGGCGGGCCACATTGCCTGGCTTACGGGGTCACGTCACCGCACATCGCTGCTCTCGAAGTCGTGCTGCCAGACAGCTCCATCGTGATGCTGGGGTCGATTGGTGATGGCCACGGGCTCGACCTGCGTGGCGTGTTTATTGGGTCAGAGGGCACATGCGGAGTAGCTACGAAGATCGCCGTGCGACTCACCCCGAACCCTCCCGCAGTCCGCACGCTATTGCTTGCCTTCAGCGACACATCGGCGGCCACGGCATGCGTCAGCGCGATCATCTCTGCTGGCCTGGTCCCTGCGGCGCTGGAGATGATGGACCAGAGAATCACCAACGCCGTCGAGGATTTCGTCCACGCCGGATATCCCCGGGACGCCGCGGCAGTGCTCCTCGTCGAAATTGACGGATTGCCGGCGGGCTGTGACGCCGGCGCTGAATTGGTGCGTGAAATCGGGGAGGCCCACGGCGCAATGTCCGTCCGGCTTGCTGCGGACGACAATGAGCGCATGTTGTTGTGGAAGGGCCGCAAGACTGCGTTTGGAGCGGTAGCCCGGATCAAACCCAACTACTACCTTCATGACACGGTCGTGCCTCGTTCTGCACTGACTGCTGTGCTGCAACAGGTCTACGAAATTGCTGACCGCCATGACCTGATCGTAATGAATGTTTTTCATGCTGGCGACGGAAACCTGCATCCGCTCTTGGTCTTTGATGCCCGCGAACCAGGAATTATGGAACGCGTCCACGCCGCTGGCGAGGAAATCGTGCGCGCTAGCCTCGCCGCTGGAGGCGTGCTCTCGGGCGAGCATGGCATCGGCCTCGAAAAGCGTGACCTGATGCCGTTGCAATTTTCACCCGTCGACCTCGCGGCGCAAGACGTCATTCGCAGTTGCTTTGATCCGTTTGGATTGGCGAACCCACTCAAAGTGCTTCCGCATGGATCGCGCTGCGGCGACAGCCACCAGGCTCCGGCAGGTCTTTGGATATGACGGTGGATCTCGACGAGTTCGCCGAGGCGGTCGGCACGGCCGGCCCGGTAAGTTGCGTTGGCGGCCGCACCAGCTGGGCTCTCGGGGGCGCCATCGACGCGAACGCTCGCGAGGTACGAGCTCCGAACGGGATCGTGAGTTACCGACCTGATGAAATGACTGTCACCGTTATGGCTGGCACCGCGATCCACGAGCTGACTTCCGTGTTAGCCGAGCGCCGCCAAACTGTGGCGATTCCACCACGTGAGCGCTCGACGGTCGGGGGAGCGTTGGCGGTCGGGCGCTCGAGCATTTTGCAACTGGGGCACGGCCACGTGCGAGACACCTTGCTTCAGGCGCGATTCATCAACGCGGGCGGTGAGATCGTCAAGGTCGGCGGACCCACGGTGAAAAACGTGACCGGATTTGACGTGTGCCGACTTCTGGTGGGCTCGTTTGGCACACTGGGATTCTTTGGCGAGGTGATACTTCGCACTCGGCCAACCGCTCCCGTATCGGCGTGGTTCTGTGCGCACGAAGTTGACCCGTTCGAACTTCGGCGTGTGCTCTATCGGCCAACCTGCATACTCTGGGATGGATACGCCACTCACGTGTGCTTACAAGGCAACTTAGGCGATGTGAGCGCGCAACTCCAAGTACTCGGCCCGCTCTTCAAAGAGGAGTCAGATCCTTCTGATCTCTCTCGTTTTCACTTCACCTGGAAGCTTGCACCGAGCGACCTACGTTCGTTTGCACAGGGCCGTCAACCCGGCTCATTCATGACCGAAATCGGCATTGGCACGGCGGTATGCCACGATCCACAACCGCTTACACCAGTCGACCACCGCGTCGCGCTGTTGGAATCCGACATCAAGAACAAGATGGACCCGCTCGGTCGCCTTAACCCCGGCCGATCGCCCCGAGGAGCTACAGATTGATTGCCACGTCACAACAAAGAATTGACGACCTCATCCGTCGTTTGAACGCCATTTCCGAAGAGCTCGCCGATCTTGCCATCGACGTCATTCAGAGTGCCATCAGCGCCGGTGAGACCAGGCGCCCAGCAAAGGAACGCTCAATTACGCGAGCCCGCACGGCCGTCGGCAAGGCAGTCCACGAGTTAGGTGAGCGTGTTGAGATGATCGATGAGATGCCGTAAAACGGCAACGCGTCGCTTGTTAAACACGAAACCAATGCGATCGAAAGCTAAAAGGTCGTTGTCGGAAATTTCATCAGGTGAAGGCGGGCACAGGTCAATGGTGCCGGTCTCGCACACAGCCCCAAATTGCCGGTTGATATCGATGAGCTGTTCGATCGACGGGGCCCGATGCATGCGAAGAATCCGGATGCGATTGCCAGCGATATCCGTGGTGTCGCGGATCGAGTGATAGTTCCGATAGAACTTTTCGACTTCGTCGACTGCGATATCGATCGAGTCGGTCACCAGAAACAGTTCATCGTCACCGGGGGTGACCATGTTGGTGGCGACAACTTGTTCAGAGATCCAGGTCTTGAGGCTCGACCAATACGTGCCGCCCGGCGCGTCTAGAAAAATAACCGGAGTAGGGCGAGCTTTGCCGGTTTGAATCAGGGTGATGATTTCGAAAATTTCATCCAACGTACCGAAACCGCCAGGCAACGCTACAAAGGCTGCGCACTCCTTCATAAGCATCAATTTGCGAGTGAAGAAATGAGTCATACGCACATATTTTGAGTCGCCTGCGATCACCGAATTCGGGAGAAACTCAAATGGCAACTCGATTCCGACTCCGAAGCTGTCGTCGACGCCGGCTCCTTGCATCGCGGCCTGCATAATGCCCGGGCCAGCGCCGGTAACAACCATCCAGCTGCGGCGGGCAAGTCGTTCGCCCAGCTCTTGAGCCACCGCGAACAATGGTGTGCCAGGCAACGTTCGAGCAGACCCCAAGACACACACTTTGCGGTTGTGACGGTAAGGACGGTACGCCCCGAGCGCTTGGCGCAGATCAGTCAACGCGGTGGCAGAAATTTTTAGATCGGCCCGCAAAATATCGTCGTGGGCCAACCCCTCGGCGGCGGCAACCAGTTCATTGCGGATATCGTCATTCGTCCGTTTCATTCCTGGCTTTCCTGATCCACGAGCCAGAGCAAATCAGGATTTCTGATTCGAGACGCTGGCACATCAGCGCCGGCGACCACTTGAGCAAAAGCCCATTTTTTGGCTTCACCCTCTACAGTCACGACGACACTTCTGGCCCGCTGAATTTCGCCAAACGTGATGGTCAAACGTGGGTGTTTGTTGACGCCGGTCGGATCGCTCGTCAACGTCACTCGATCGCGCTCGGGGAGATCGAGGGCTTTGGCGCCGGGAAAAAGCGATGCCGTGTGTCCGTCGGGCCCGAGGCCCAGATGGACGAGATCGAAGCGCGCCGGTAGCAGCTGAGCGTACGAATCGGCACCCAGATCACATCGCATGGGTGTCGCCGAGCCGACTGGCCCAACCACATCCAGAAGACAAGTCCGGGCCATCAGCGCATTGGAATCTGGATCATGCAACGCCACGCAGCGCTCGTCGCCCCAATACACTTCAATCAACGACCAGTCGATTCCTCTGACCGCAGCCAGCGTCTCGTAACACAGCTTGGCCGTCGACCCGCCCGAAAGTGCTACTGAAAAACGGCGCTCAGATCGGTGGTTAAATCGCTCAAAAAACGTTTGACCGAAGGCCTCGGGGACCGATCGAACAACGCTGACCGTGCCGTGCATGACCTACGCGTCGAGCGCCGCTGCCTTTGCACCCAACGCCCCCAACAGTTCGGCGAAGCTCTTATCAAAAGAAGCAACACCCTCGGATTCAAGAACTTGAGCGACGTTGCTTAAGTCAACGCCCACATCGGCGACTTGTTCCAACACAGTTTGGGCCGCTGCGGGGTGAGCATCGATTGTGCGAGCAAGGGCACCGTGATCCAGAAGTGCTGCCAACGTGGCGTCTGGCAGCGTGTTGACGGAGTTCGGTCCAATAAGGGTGTCGACGTAGAGCAGGTCAGGATACGAAGGATTTTTGGTAGAGGTGGATGCCCACAGCGGGCGTTGTACCGCCGCGCCCCGGGCAGCAAGTGCCTCCCAACGCGGCCCAGAGAACTTGGCGAGGAACATTTGATATGCCGCCTGGGCTTGAGCGACAGCGGCCTTGCCACGCAGCGCCAGTGCCGCGTCGGTGCCGATGTGATCCAACCGGCGATCGATTTCGGAATCGACTCGGCTGACGAAGAACGACGCCACGCTTTGGATGTTCGCGAGATCCTGAGCGGGGTTCGCTTCAAGACCAGCGACATAACTCTCCATGACCTCCGCATATCGAGCGAGGCTGAAGATCAGAGTGACATTGATGCTGCGACCGTCGGTGATCATCTGCTGTATCGCCGGAATACCCTGTGCAGTGCCGGGGATTTTGACCATTAAGTTGGGGCGATCAATTCGGCTATGAAGATCTCGGGCCGCAGCAATCGTGCCAGCGGTGTCGTGGGCCAGGGTGGGGGACACTTCCAACGAGACGAAGCCGTCGACCCCATTGCTGTGAGCGTGAACGTCGGCAAACACGTCGAGCGCGCTATTGATGTCGTCCATGACCATTCGCCAGTATGCGTCTTCAACCGACGTGTGCGACTTGATAAGTGAAGAAAATTGAGCGTCGTAGTCTGCCGAACCGTCGATGGCTTTTTGAAAAATCGTCGGGTTCGACGTCAATCCCCGCACGCCTTCGGCAACCAATCCAGTGAGCTTGCCCGACGTGATATATCCACGCTTAAGGTTGTCTAGCCACGGGCTTTGACCAAACTCGGCGTGAAGTCGTTGTAACCGGTTCATAATGTGTGATTCCTATCCTTCTGAGTCGTCTGATTCATATGCGCTGTCGCTGTCGTCGTCTTCGTCGTCGAACCATTCGTCGACGACCGATGCCGCGACCGCAGCAACGTGTTCGGGGGATATTCCAAACTCGTGGAACAACGTGTCGGCCTGCCCACTGGCACCGAAGTGATCGATTGCCACCACCGCATCGGCCCACCGGTCCCACCCAAATGAACTGCCGGCCTCAACCGCCACGCACGGAATGTCGGCGGGTAAAACGATTTGCTGGTACGCCGGTGATTCGTCGACGAACAAATTCCACGACGGCATCGACACCACGCGGGCCGCAATGCCTTGGCTTTCAAGAATCGGCACGGCCGCAAGGCACACGGCGACTTCGCTGCCCGTGCCCAACAGGGTGACATCGGCGTCGACGGGATCATGCAGCACGTAGGCCCCGCGAGGAACGCCAACGGCAGCCAACGCGGCTGTTTCGGCCAATACCGGGAGATCTTGGCGGCTCAAAATGAGAGCGGTTGGGCCATCGTGCTCGAGGGCGACGTGCCAGGCCACGGCGGTCTCATTGGCGTCGGCCGGACGCACCACACTCAAACCCGGCATGGCTCGCAGCGAGGCGAGATGCTCGATTGGCTGATGAGTCGGCCCATCTTCGCCAAGCCCAACTGAGTCGTGAGTGAAGCTATAAATGACCTTGAGACCCGACAGAGCCGCCAGACGTATCGAACCGCGCATGTAGTCGGCAAACACGAAAAACGTGCCGCCAAAAGGAATCACGCCGCCGTGCGCGGCCATGCCGTTCATGATGCCGCCCATACCGTGCTCGCGCACACCGAAGTACACCTGCCGGGCCTCTGGGTGCTCGGCTGAGTTGTGATCGCCAGCCAGCTTAGTTCCGGTGTTACCCGTGAGGTCGGCGCCGCCGCCGACAAGGCCCGGCACGACGTCGGCAAGCGCCGCCAATACGGATCCAGAAGCTTTGCGGGTGGCCACTTTGGTACCGGTTTCGAACGTGGGCAAGTGCGACGCCCAACCTGGCATTCCGGAGTGGTTCATTGCCGCGGTGAACGCGGCTTCGTCGGCTTCAACTCCGCCACCGTCGTACGCGGCGTAACGGGCCTCCCAAGCCCGACGAAGGTCAACGCCGCTTCTACCAGTGGCGAAATAGGCCTCGCGAATCGACTCAGGTACGTGGAACGATTCATCGGGCAAGCCCATGATGGCCTTGGTCGCGGTCACTTCGGCAGCGCCGAGCGGCTCACCGTGTGCCGACGACGTGTCGGTTTTTTTGGGGGCTGGGAAGCCAATGTGTGAGCGCAGAATGATGAGCGAAGGTTTGTCAGTAACGGCTTTGGCGCGGTTCAAAGCAGCTTCCAGAGCATCCAAATCGTTAGCGATTTCCCCGACACGGTCGACGTGCCAGCCGTAGCTTTCGAATCGCATGCCAGCGTCGTCTGACAGGCTTAACTCGGTCACGCCGTCGATCGAGATGTGATTGTCGTCGTAAACGTAAATCAAGCGCCCGAGACCCAGGTGGCCCGCCAGTGACGCGGCCTCGTGGCTGATGCCTTCCATCAGGTCGCCATCGGAGCACAATACGTAGGTGTAGTGATCGGTGAGATTTTCACCGAATCGGCTGCGTAACCATCGCTCAGCAAGGCCCATGCCCACACCATTGGAGACGCCAGCGCCTAGCGGTCCGGTGGTGACCTCAATGCCGGGAGAGTGCCCGCGCTCCGGGTGGCCAGGCGTGCGGCTGCCAAATTTTCGAAATTGTTTGAGGTCGTCGAGCGCCAGCGCTTCTCCAGACTCGGCGCCCATCCCTGTGAGATGCAGCATCGAGTACAACAACACCGACGCATGCCCACAGGACAACACGAACCTGTCGCGATCAGGCCACTCTGGCAGGCTGGCGTCGTAGTTCATGACTCTCGAAAACAACACATGTGCCAGGGGAGCCAACGCCATTGCGGTGCCAGGATGCCCACACTTGGCCGCCTCTGGCATGTCCATGCTGAGGCCGCGAATTACGTCAACGGCGAGTTGATCAAGCTGAGCATCTGGAAACGTCACGGCGACACACTATCGGGTGGTCGTCGGTGATCGGGCTGCACATCGGTGGGATTCAGGCAACCGGCGCCAGCAACGTCAACGGCACCACCGTCTCGTGCCCTGTGCCGATTTTGCATCGCGCTTCGATGGTGGAATACGACTCGAAGGCCAGTTGGGCCCGTACAAGGCGGTAGGTGAACTTGCCAGGCTCGACCGAAAACGGGCTGACGTTGCGAGCAATTTCGACGGCATCATCACCGGACCCGTCGCGGAAGCTGACCTCAAGCACGCCGTTGCCAGGCTCATCGGCACGGCAACGAATGAGCACCATCAGATGCGGTTCGATTGAGCACGGCACCGGCGATGGAGCAACGATCGAGAAAAACACGCCGGACAGGTCGATGCGAGTAGCAGGGCCCTCTACGGTGCGAAGGTTGAACGTTTCGGTAAAAAGGGCTGACACAATGTCCATCCCGACAAGTTACCTAATTGGCTTGATGAATCGCCGCAGGGAACACTTCTTTGCCCGCGATCCAAGTACTCGCAACTCCGAACGAACTATCCAGCGCCACCAGATCAGCCCGTTTGCCCAGAGCGATGAGGCCGCGATCTTCAAGCCCGAGCAGGTGCGCCGGCGTTGTGCTGGCCGCACGAACGACGTCGACCAGGCCCACGCCGACGTGTTGATGCATGAACCGCACCGCGGCGTCCATGGTCAACGCGCTACCAGCCAAGGTGCCATTGCGTAGGCGGGGAGCCACGCCGTCAAATATGAATTGAACGTCACCAACTCCGGGCGATCGCCACGCCACTGCGTCGGTGACCAACACCATTCGATCGCTGCCCAAACACATTGCGGCGATTCGCAGCGCTTGGGATGACACATGTACACCGTCAGCAATCAACGACATCGCGGCGACGCTATGAGCCAATGTCGCCCCGACGACGCCTGGCTCTCGATGGTGCAAGCCACTCATCGCGTTGTACCCGTGAGTCACCATGCGGGCGCCGGCATCGAAGGCGACGACCGTTTGCGCGACCGTCGCATTGGTGTGGCCAACCGACACCAAAACGTTGCGCTGACACAGCGCAACGATGAGCGCTGGCGTTAGATCCGACTCGACGCCAACCGTCATCATGCGCACAATTTTTGGCAACTCAGCGACCCAAGACAGGTCGGGGTCGATGATCCACTTGTGAACGTGAGCACCGGGAAGTGTCCCCAAGAAGGGGCCTTCCAAGTGGATCCCGGCCAGAGTCGGCCGAAGGCCCGGGCGATCCATCGCTCTCGAAATTTCCCGAAACCGTTCGGTGTACAACGAAAGCGGTGAGCTGATCAGTGTTGGTAACCACGTCGTAGTGCCTTGAGCAACGAGGAGGTCGTCCAGGCGATCCCAATCGCGGCCGGCCGCTCTGGACACGTCGACGTCATCAATGCCGTTCACTTGCAGGTCCACGAAGCCGGGCACGAGTGTGACGTCGGCCACCGGACCCAAAAATGGACTGATCGATGTGATAACGCCGTCGTCAATACCGATGCGCGACGGGCCAAGCATTTCGCGATCGGAAACAACTCGGGCGACATCGATGATGCACTGAGTCACACGACGGTCGCAGAATCCAGTGGGTTTCTCACTTGGCGCACAGTGGCCAGCCGCAATCCCCGCAGCAACGAAATCGTCCACCATCCGAAATCGGTTTCCCATTTGCGCAAGCCAAGGCGTGCCGACGTCGGTTGCGCGTGATGATTGTTGTGCCACCCCTCGCCGGCAGTCAGCAACGCCAACCAACGTTGATTAGTGGCGTCGTTGGGAAATGGTCGCTTGCCATGAACATGCCCTGACGCATTCACTGCTCCACTCAACATGAGATACACACCCATGTGAATGCCGGCCGCCAGAAAGCCATACAGGGCGCCCTGCCACCACGAACCGGTTGCCCACCATGCACCCAAACACAACATCGTGATACCAATGCCAAGACCCAAAAACGCCCGGTCAAAAAACCAGCGATCAAGTCGGTCAGGCGCAAGGTCACGAGAGTATTTGGCCACGGTCACGCCATCACGGGCCACCCGTCGATACAACGCAGCGTTGGTCATTTGGACTCGGGCCGTACCCAGCAGAATTGGGGAATGTGGGTCGCCTTCTACGTCGGTAAATGCGTGGTGTTTACGGTGTACCGCAACCCACTCGCGAGCTTTGAGGCCTGTGGAAATCCAGAGGAAACCTCGAAACATCATGGCGGCCAATGGCTTGATCGCGAACGCTCGGTGAGACAGACACCGATGAAGGTAAACCGTCGTAAAGAGGTTGGCGATTTGCGCCACGACAAAGCCAATCACGAGGGCCAGAATGATGAACTTGATCATCGCAAAATCGTAGCCTACCTACTGGTCGGTAGGCGAGCACCCCGACCAATCCTTAACAAATGGTTTAAGGTGTCGGAATGGGGCGATGGGCGATTGACGATGCGAATGATCGGGCGCCGCTGTGAGAGCGGCACCGGGTGCTGAGCAATCAACCAGAGACCAAATCCTTGCCGTTGCCCAACACCTTTTCGCAACACAGGGGTACGACCGAACGTCGCTCAACGACATCGCGGCTGAAGTCGGCATCCGCCGCCCCAGCTTGCTGCACCACGTTGTTTCCAAAGAGGCCCTGTACCGCGAAGTTTTTGAAATTTGTCTTACCGAATTTTATTTGCTGGTGGAAAACGCCGTCACCGACGAAGCCACTGGATGGGACAAATTCGACTACATGTTGACGGTCGGTTTCGAGTTCTTCGTGCGGAATCCCGATTTCGTTCGACTCGTGCGGCGCGAAGCGCTCGACGGTGTTGACCGCTTGGGCATGGATTTGGGCGGCGCGCTGCGCCCGCTATTCCTCCGAGCCGCAACGTTCTTCAAACACGAAATGGACGCGGGCCGGTTCCGCCAACACAACCCCGAACAAGTCCTCCTCACTGCCTACGGGGCACTTTTGAGCTACTTCAGTGACGTCCCGTTTCTTGAAGGACTACTTGATGACGACCCACTGTCGGAGACAATGCTTGTTGAACGACTCGACCACGTCCGGTTATTTTTGCGGGCGGCTCTCGAACCAAATTCGTGACGCGTGGTCACCCGATCGCCTTTCGATGCCACAATTCGGCTCGGCGATGCCGTCGCCTAACCTAGAGCGATGGCATCAGCGGCGACAGTGGTGGCATCTCAGGTTTCGCTCTCGATCGGGAAACAACACATTTTGGTCGACGTCGATTTGCGTCTATTGCCCGGCCGAAGAGTCGGCCTGACCGGACCAAATGGCGTTGGCAAATCGACGCTGTTGCGCATTTTGGCCGGAGCGATTCTTCCGGAATCCGGATCAGTTACCTCGACCCCGCCGCACGCGCTTGTGGGCTACTTACATCAAGAACCCGAACGTCATTCGAGCGAGACTGCCCAACAGTACATACTGCGAAAGACCGGCTTGACCGCTGCTCAAATTGCCTACGATGCCGCTACTCAGGCACTAGCAACGGGCAAGGCGAACGCCGACGACGAGTTTGCCGTTGCGCTGGATCGGTGGCTTGATCTCGGTGCGGCCGATGCTGAAACTCGACTCGGAGCAATTTGCAACACCCTGGGGATTCGACCAAATGTGCTGGCCCAATCAATAGACACATTGTCGGGTGGTCAGGCTGCTCGAATCGGCTTGGCTGCGCTACTTCTGAGCCGATTTGACGTGTTGCTTCTCGACGAGCCGACCAACGATCTCGACCTTGACGGCTTGGCTCGGTTGGAGAATTTCGTTCTCAACGCCTCTCAAGCCATGGTCATTGTGAGCCACGACCGCACGTTTTTGGAACGAGTCGTTACCGATGTCGCCGAGATCGACGAACACCACCGCACACTGTCGTGGTACGCCGGCGGTTGGGAGGCATTTCAAGCTGAACGCGACACAGCGCGCCGACACGCCACGGAAGCGTTCGTCACGTATGCCAATGCCAAGGAATCTTTGACAGCCCGGGCCCAACGCGAGCGCGAGTGGTCGACACAAGGTATCGCCAGAGCCAAACGGCAGGCCACCGATCGCGACGTGGCCGGACTCAAATTTCGGGCCGAAAACACTGAACAACTCGCGGCCAAAGCGTCACGAACGATGCGACAGCTAGAGCGTCTTGACGTCGTCGAGAAACCGTGGGAGGGGTGGGATCTGCGAATGGAAATCAGCACTGCTGCTCGCAGTGGAGCGGTCACAGCTCGACTCGATCGGGCGGTTGTCAATCTTGGAGGCTTTCAACTTGGCCCCGTAGATTTGGAACTTGGGTGGGCCGAACGCGTAGCACTCGTGGGGTCAAACGGAAGCGGAAAGTCCACCCTCATCAACACAATTTTGGGTCGCCGAACTTTGACCAGCGGCGATCGCTATCTGGGGCCGTCGGTCGTGATCGGCGAGCTCACCCAAGCGCGAGTTCAGTTCGAATCCGAGCACGATCTGCTACGAGTTTTTATGGACGCCTCGGGTTTCCGGGTGAGCGACGCACGGAGCCTTTTGGCCAAGTTTGGTCTCGATGCTACGCACGTAACGCGCACATCCAGGAGCCTGTCGCCCGGCGAACGGACCCGCGCTGTGTTAGCACTATTCATGGCGAGGGGAGTCAATTTCCTGGTGCTCGACGAACCAACCAACCATCTCGACATGCCCGCCATCGAACAACTCGAACAAGCCTTAGAGAGTTACAACGGCACGCTGCTGGTCGTTACGCACGACCGCCGACTCTTGAACTCAATGGCGATTTCACGCACGGTGCGCCTCAATGATGGGCTCATCGCCGGTTAGGTTTGTCAACGTGCCAACCCTTTCAGAACGAGACTCCAAAGAACTTCTGGCCGCCTACGGTGTGCCCTTTGCCCCCGAGCATCTCGCCACCACCCCTCAAGGCGCCGCCCAAGCTGCCAACGAAGTCGGCTTTCCTGTGGCCATCAAATTGTGCGGCGACAACATTGCCCACAAAACCGAACGGGGTCTCGTCAAGCTCAACATTGGCGATGCTTCCAGCGCCCATGCAGCGGCCGAAGTACTCCTGGCGGCCGCGGTACCTGACGACCTCGCCACCGGCGTGCTCGTTGCCCCGATGCTACGCGGCAGCCGCGAACTCATTGCCGGGCTCATCGACGACGAAGTGTTTGGACGGTGCGTGATGATCGGCATCGGCGGCGTACTCGCAGAGGCCCTCGGCGATGTTGTATTTCGCATGGTGCCGGTCACCGAAATTGACGCCGGCGAAATGCTTGACGACCTCAAGACGCAAAAACTGCTCGGTGAATTTCGAGGCGAACCCCAGATCGATCGAACCGCTGTCGTCAAGGCGCTCGTTGCGCTATCGGCAGTGGCGCTCGAACGTCCCGATGTCGTGAGCGTCGACATCAACCCCATGATCATCGTGAACGGCTCACCCATCGCTGTCGACGCCCTCGTGGAGGTCGCAGCGTGAGTCCAACGCCGGCACAATTTCAAGCACTGTTCAATCCGCGCGGTGTCGTGGTTGTCGGAGCATCAAGCCACCCGGGAAAGTTTGGTTTCGTTGCGCTCCACAACATTCTGGCCAGCGGCTTCGCTGGTCACGTGTTCGGCACCAACTTGGAGGGCGAAGAGGTACTGGGCATCAGGACCGTTCCCAGCATCGATGATTTGCCTCGGGGTGAAATCGATCTGGCCTTCGTATGCACACCTGCTGGTGCAAATATTTCGATCCTTCGAGCGTGTCATCGAGCTGGAATTACCGCAGCCTTTCTCACCAGCGCTGGGTACGGCGAAGCGGGAGAAGCCGGAGTCACCGCACAAAACGAACTTGTCGCGCTCGCCGCCGATTTGGGCATTTTGCTCGCTGGCCCCAACGGCCAAGGGGTCGTGAGTACCCCGGTAGGGCTGTGCGCCCAGATCGTTGCGCCATATCCGCCAAAGGGATCGATCGGGGTCGCTAGCCAGTCAGGAAATTTTGTTTCGAGTTTTATGAACTATGCCGTCCACAGCGGTGTTGGCATGTCGCGGGCCGTATCGGCTGGAAATGCCGCCGCGGTCACGGTGGCCGACTATCTCAGCTTTTACGCCACCGATGAGGCAACGTCGGTCGGGTTGGCGTACGTCGAAGGTATTGCCGACGGTCGAGGTTTTTTCGACTCCCTGCGCACGGCAGCTGCCACGAAACCACTTGTCGTGGTAAAGGGCGGGGCCACGGAATCCGGGGCCAAGGCAGCTGCCAGCCACACCGGCAGCCTCGCCGCCAATGACAAGATTTTTGACGGCGCGTGCCGCCAAGCGGGTGTAACTCGAGCGGCCACGGTCGAAGAGGCTTACGAGGCCGCAGCGACCTTTGCCACCCAACCGTTGCCCAAAGGGCCCAACACGATCATTCTGACCACAGCCGGCGGGTGGGGAGTAGTGACATCAGACGCACTATCGCAAACGGGCCTTAATTTGATGCCGCTACCAAAAGACCTCGAAGCCCAGATCGACTCGAAATTGCCACCACGGTGGAGCCGAAGCAATCCAGTTGATTGTGCCGGGGGAGAGGTTCGCGACACCATTCCCGAACTCCTCCATTTGATCGCGTCGCACCCCGACGTGGATTCCGTGATCTATCTGGGGCTCGGTATTCAAGCCAATCAAGCTCTGTTGATGAAACAAGGCTCGTACTATCCCGACCACGGATTGGAGCGAATCGTCGCCTATCACGAACGCCAAGATGCTCGCTTCGCCCAAGCCGCTGCGCAGGCGAGCGCGGCGACAGGGAAACCAATTTTGGTGGCTACCGAGCTCAGCGTGACCAGCCCTGACAACGCTGGCCCGGCTGCAGTTCGCCAGTCAGGCAAGCTGTGTTACGCCAGCGGTAATCGAGCTGTCACAGCCCTCAGCCACCTCTACAGCCGAGCCGTTTGGCTCGCTCATCGGGCTGGCTGATTCTGTATGGTGCGTCGCTACGACCGCGGCTACCGCCAACGTCGCAAGGGCCGCTGGAGCGGCAATCGAGGTCGGCGAGGCCCAGTAGTCATGATTTATTTCACCGGTTCTTTGGCACTCATGTGCCTCCTAGCCGCTGCGTGGCTCAATCGATCCTCCGCCCCGCCTGCCAAACCCCAGACACGCCTGGCCACAACGCTGCTAAGCCTGCGTCGAGTGCCCGAAACCACCACCGCAGAGGTGGCCGAAGCGCGCCTCAAAACATCAATCGACGCCTTCGCCAAAGACACATTGACCGAGACGACCTGCCTTGTTGTAGAGGTGCGCGGCCATCGAATCATCGATCTCAATTCAGAGCTTCCACTGGTGCCCGCCAGTACTGAAAAACTTCTCACCGGCGTCGAGGCCATAAAAAAACTCGGTACTGATTACAGATTTCGAACCCAGGCAACCTCGGTAGGAGCGGTCAGCAACGGCGTTTTGACCGGCGATCTGTACCTCATTGGCGGAGGCGATCCCGTGCTTTCTACCGCCGAATACACCTCGAGTCTGAAAATTCAGCCGGCCATATCAACCAAATTCGAAGACCTCGCCGACGCCATTGCCGCTACCGGAATACGCTCGATTACCGGCAGCATTATCGGTGACGAGTCTCGTTACGACAACGTTCGATACCTGAAATCGTGGGGTTTCAGTTTTGTCATCAAAGACCACACCGGGCCGCTCAGCGCACTGGATCTCAACGATGGATTCACCGATATCACCGGC
>JAYWAI010000468.1:0-3193 GCA_043782545.1 Acidimicrobiia bacterium | reverse complement strand
TGACCATCGGGCGCAGAGTTCGCGTGGAACTCGATGGCGAAACGGTTGTCGGTCAAGCGACGGGCATCAGCGATCTAGGTCATTTGATTGTGGTGGTTGATGGCGGTGAGCGCCGTGAGTTCGCGGTTGGGGACGTGGTGCATGTGCGGAACCAAATCTGACCACTAGGGTTCATACCCGTATGCCCCCCTTTGATGTCGATTCGGCCGCTTCGAAACCGACTCCCGCTTCTGAACCGTCGACGAGCAAGCGTCAACGCAAGGCGCACGCCAGCGTCAAGCCGCCTAAACGCCTGCATCGACGGTGGTGGCAGAAGCTCTTGATTCTGTTTAACGTGTTGGTAATTGGGCTGTGTGGACTGCTTTCCTACGGTCTGTATTACGCCAAAAACACTGTCAACAAGTTACAGAAAATTGTTTTGCTCCCGGGAACGCTTGCGGCGACGTCTGAAGGACAAATTGCCGCTGGAGCGCCGATCAATATTTTGTTGACCGGTACCGATTCGAGTGCCAAGCTGGCAGGCAATGACCCTGTGCAGGTGGGCCGTAACGGTGAACAAAACACCGACACGATCATGATTATGCGGATCGAACCGCAATATCGACGTGCAGCAATCTTGAGTATTCCTCGTGACACGGTTGTTCAGTACACGCGCAAAAGCGGCAACGTGGGGCGTTCGAAAATCAACGAGGTCGCGTACAACGGTATCGACGTATTGATCAAAGCGATTTCTGATGACTACGGCATTCCCATCAACCACTATGTGGGCGTTGATTTTGCAGGGTTTCAGGGCCTTGTTGACGCCGTCAATGGTGTGCCAATTTTTTTCCCGGTGGCTGCTCGTGACACCAATACCGGCTTCTTTGCCAATGCGGGCTGCCAGGTGCTCACGGGTGAACAGGCGCTTGGGTATGCCCGTAGTCGTCACTACCAAGTGTTTGCCGTAAATGGTCATTGGTATGAAGACGGTACCGACGATTACGGACGCATACGGCGTCAACAAGATTTCATTCGCCGCGCCATTAAAAAAGCGATTGCTGCCGGGGCCCGCAACCCATCCACGATGCTGCGCCTGATCGACAAGATGTTGCCGTCGGCCACGTTTGACGATCAATTCAACACCGTTGACAAAGTGTTCAACTTCGCCAAGACGTTGAAGGATCTTGACCCTGACAAAATCAAGACGTACACGGTTCAAGTGACTGGCTACGAAGGGTGGTCTGACGGGCTCAAAGTGCTCGACAACTCCGCCAACAAGGCGCTCTTTGACTACTTCGCCAACGGGTCGCTCGGTGAAGGGTTTACGCCTACTACCGGCCCATCAACCACGTCGGCTACGCCCGGCAGCGCGACATCTACGACGTCGGCATCGAGCACTACACCCGTGGCGATCACCAAGCCCAGCCAAGTGGCGGTGCAAGTCTTCAACGCGTCTGGCGTGCCCGGCGTTGGTGCCACTGTGACCAATGAACTTCAGGCCGCCAAATTCACAATTTCGGCGGCCGCAGCCAAGGGCGACTACCAGGCGAAAACGGAGATCCGCTACGGAACCGGCGGGCGCGAACGGGCAGAGTTTTTGGCCCGGTATATCAGCGGGGACGCACCGAAAATTGTGGCTGACCCGACCGTCGCCAAAGGAGAGGTGGCGCTGTACCTCGGGGAGAATTACACCTCGCTGTTGAGCACCCCCAAAGCGGCCGCGACCACGACGACCACCGCGCCTGGTCAAGTCACCACGACCACCGCGCCCGCGTTGCCCGAGGCACCGTCGGCTCCTCGGACCTTTGGGCCAGACCCGGCCAATCCGGAAAACTTCACGCCAGAACAGACCTCTGCCGCAGCATCTTGTGCGTAAGTTTTTTCAGGTTGCGAAATTTGATGTGGTGATGTGGGTTAGCGTGACCGGATGAAGGGTCTCGTACTGGCCGGCGGCAGCGGCACACGGCTTCGGCCAATCACCCACACCAGCGCCAAGCAGTTGGTGCCGGTGGCGAATAAGCCGATCATGTTTTACGGCCTTGAGGCCATGGTGGCCAGCGGTATTACTGACATCGGCATCATCGTGGGCGACACCAAGGACGAGGTGATGGCGGCCTGTGGCGACGGCTCGAAATTTGGCGCCCAGATCACCTACATCCCCCAAGATGCCCCTCGCGGGCTGGGCCATTGCGTGGTCATCGCTCGGGAATTTTTGGGCGACGAAGATTTCGTGATGTATCTCGGCGACAATTTGCTCGAGCAAGATTTTGGTGGATTTGTGCACGCATTTGAGCGGGCGCGTCACGATGCTGTAGCTCCGACGGCTCAAATACTGTTGAAGAAAGTGAGTGACCCTCACCGTTTCGGCGTCGCCGCGCTCGATGGCGACGGCAACGTCATCAAGCTGGTAGAGAAGCCGGTGGACCCGCCCAGCGATCTTGCTCTGGTCGGCATTTACCTTTTTGACGCCACGATTCATACAGCGGTGCGCTCGATCGAACCATCGCCCCGAGGTGAGTTGGAAATCACCGACGCCATTCAGTGGCTGGTCGACCAGGGCTACCGGGTGCGGCAGGAAACGCTTGATGGCTGGTGGATCGATACCGGCAAGCTCACGCCGTTGCTCGAAGCGAATCGTTTGTTACTCGAGCACATCGCTCCGTGCGTGCGTGGCACGGTGTGCCCTGACAGTCAGCTTGATGGGCGCGTCGTGGTCGAAGATGGTGCGACGATTTTGCGATCAACAGTGCGTGGCCCGGCCATCATTGGGCGCGGCGCTTCGATCGTGGACAGTTTTATTGGGCCCTTCTCAGCTGTGGGCGACGGCTGTTACGTCGAGCACAGTGAGATTGAGCACTCGGTGGTCATGGAAGGCTCCAGGGTCGTCGGGATTCCGCGCCTTGAAGATTCGCTTATTGGGCGCGATGTCGTTGTGCAGCGCACGGAAACAAAGCCCCGAGCGACTCGCTTGATGGTGGGCGACCACTGCCAAATTGATATCGAGTAATTTCCTGACTGATGTACGTGCCACGGAATCCAAGAAATAGGAAAGTTAACGAGCAATGCCAAAAGTGACGGCCTCTGAAAAAATCGCTGGCGTGTATATCGTCGAGCCCGAGATCCATGGCGACCAGCGCGGTTTGTTTATCGAGACGTACCGGCGGGAATGGTTTCCTCAAGGCCGTGAGATGATCCAAGGCAATCGGGCCAACCG
>JAYWAI010000467.1:0-3194 GCA_043782545.1 Acidimicrobiia bacterium | reverse complement strand
CACAACGGTTTCGAGCACCGGGTCATCGCTGTGGCCGAGTGATGCGGCGATGCGACTAGGTGGACGCCGGGTGAATGCCAGCGGCAAGCGCCACAGCGCTGTCAATATTCGCAACGGTGCCATCAATCGGTCGAGGATCCAAAATGCAATGCCGGCACCGACAATGGCCACGCTCCAACGCAGACACACCCTAGCCAGCGAACCTGATGGACCGATTTCGAGGAACAGGACAAACGTCGCCACCGATATTGCCCACGGTCCCAGACGGGCCGCCGCTCCGACTGCGTTCGCAGCCCAGCAGTGCGTGCGCCACCGAATTGTCGTCGGTGCATCTTCGGCGGTGTGGTGGGTGGTGCGACCATTCATCAATGCTCGTAACGGCATTTCGACAGCTCAACCTGAGCGAAACGGCACACGCCGGCCGGGTAATTGTGCCGGAGTTTTTCTCTTCGGCGGGTATCGTTTGAGACTTATGGCATCAGAACCAAGCCCCACGCCCGAACTGTTTGACAAAGTTGTGAACCTGGCCAAGAACCGTGGTTTTGTGTTCCCGTCGGCGGAAATTTACGGCGGTTTTCGGTCAAGCTACGACTACGGACCAATTGGCGTGTTGATGTTGCGCAACGTCAAAAACGCGTGGTGGCGCTCGATGGTGCAACTCCGCGACGATGTGGTGGGTCTTGACGCGTCAATTCTCGGCCCGCCGGCAGTGTGGGAAGCCAGCGGTCATTTGGCCAACTTCACTGACCCAATGGTCGATTGCCGTCAATGCAAAGCACGCCATCGGGCAGACCATCTGGAAGATCTCACGACCTGCCCTACGTGCGGTGCCAAAGGCACGCTGACCGAGGCGCGGGCGTTCAACTTGATGTTCAAAACGCAGGCCGGTCCGGTGGAAGACTCTGGCGCCACGGCGTACATGCGGCCCGAGACTGCTCAGGGCATGTTTATCAACTACGCCAACGTGCAGCGGTCGATTCGGCGTAAGCCGCCGTTTGGTATTGCGCAGGTCGGCAAGAGCTTCCGTAACGAAATCACACCAGGCAATTTCATCTTTCGTACTCGCGAATTCGAACAGATGGAGATGGAGTTTTTTGTGCCACCCGACGAGGCGCAAAAGTGGTACGAGTATTGGTGTGCAGAGCGGTTGCAGTGGTATATCGATCTGGGTATTCCGGCGTCGTCATTGCGGTTGCGCCCTCATGATGGTGATGAGCTGAGTCATTATTCGTCGGGCACGAGCGACGTGGAATTTATGTTTCCATGGGGTTGGGGCGAGCTGGAAGGCATCGCCAATCGAGGCGATTACGACCTCACGCAACACAGCAATGCTTCTGGCGAAAAGCTCGACTATTTCGATCAGCAGACCAACGAGCGATACACGCCGCACGTGATCGAGCCGGCGGCAGGAGCGACGCGAACGATGATGGCGTTCTTGTTGAGCGCCTATGACGAGGAGGAGGTCAACGGAGAGGTGCGCAACGTGTTGCGGTTGCATCATCGATTGGCGCCGTACCAAATTGCGGTGCTGCCGTTGAGCAAGAAAGACACGCTGACCCCAGTGGCTCGCCAGGTGCTCAAGTTGCTGCAGCCCATTGCCATGGTTGACTACGACGAGACCCAAGCCATTGGCCGGCGCTATCGCCGTCAAGATGAAGTGGGCACGCCGTATTGCGTCACAGTCGACTTTGACTCGCTCGAAGACAACGCCGTCACCATTCGAGAGCGTGACTCGATGCAACAAACAAGAATACCGATTGCCGAATTGGTCAGCTATTTCCGCGAGGCGCTGGAGTAGTCTTTCGCCCCGTGACATACACCTATGCGTTCGATCGCAAGCATGCCAAAAACCCAATGTCGTACAAGGATCTCCTTGGCGGTAAAGGTGCCAATCTCGCCGAAATGACGTCAGTACTGAAGCTTCCGGTACCGCCGGGTTTCACGATTTCGACCGACGCCTGTCGGGCGTACATGAAGGGCGGTTGGCCCAAGGGAATCAACGCAGAAGTTGCCGCTGAGGTCAAAGAACTCGAGCGCAAGATGGGCCGCAAACTGGGCGATGCCAAAGACCCGCTGTTGGTGTCGGTGCGTTCAGGTGCCAAGTTCTCGATGCCCGGCATGATGGATACGGTGCTCAATCTGGGTCTCAACGACAAGAGCGTCGTGGGCCTCGCCAGAGTCACGAACGATGCTCGCTTCGCTTATGACTCGTATCGGCGCTTTATCTCCATGTACGGCCGCATTGTGCTTGACGTAGATGGCGTCAAGTTCGAGCACGAATTTGAAAAGGCCAAGAGGAAAGCCGGCGTCACGGCCGATGCCGATATCCCTGCCGATTCCCTCAAGGCACTGTGTGACGTTTACAAACTGATAGTTGAACGCGCCACGAAGGCTCAATTCCCGCAAGACCCCATGGTGCAATTACGCGGTGCTGTCGAAGCGGTTTTCAGCTCGTGGAATGGTGCCCGCGCTATTGCCTACCGGGTGCGTGAACGGATTAGCCATGACCTCGGCACCGCCGTCAACGTGCAGGTCATGGTGTTCGGTAACCGTGACGACAACTCCGGTACCGGCGTCGGTTTCACCCGCAACGCGGCCAACGGCGATAACAAGCCGTATGGCGACTTTTTGGTGAACGCGCAGGGCGAAGACGTGGTTGCCGGTATTCGCAACACTGAAGATCTAGATGCACTCAAGGCCAAGTTCCCGGTGATCCACACGGAGTTGATGGCGATCTTTGCTCGTCTGGAACGCCACTACCTTGACATGTGTGACACCGAGTTCACCATCGACCAGGGCAAGCTCTGGATGCTTCAGACTCGAGTCGGAAAGCGCACGGGTGCCGCAGCGCTGAAGATGGCTGTCGACATGACCAAAGCGTCTGGCAAAGGCACAGAGTCATGGAAAATTTCCCAGGCTGATGCACTTATGCGTATTACAGAAGATCATTTGGATCAGGTGCTGCATCCCCAATTTTCTGGCACGGCTAAGGCCATTGCCAAGGGTCTGGCTGCTTCGCCAGGCGCTGCGGTGGGCAAGGTCTACTTCACCGCCGATGACGCCGCTGATGCGGCTGACCGTGGCGAGAAAATCATTCTCGTCCGCAACGAAACTTCGCCAGAAGACGTGCACGGCATGATGGTCGCTGAGGGCATTTTGACAGCGCGTGGCGGCCTAGTGAGCCATGCTGCCGT
>JAYWAI010000466.1:0-3198 GCA_043782545.1 Acidimicrobiia bacterium | reverse complement strand
TCCAGCGCGTTCGGCATCGCAGGTAACCGGTTGCTGCCCATACCCACCGGGTTCGTTGACCAATTTCGTAAAGGCGCTTACTGAACGTTCCAAATTGGGTCGGTGTAATACGCCCCCGGCCATCGATCTCGAGCCCGAAATGCCTCTGCTGGCTCGATGGTCGCCACCCGAGTTTTTGTTTCGAAATGAAACAGTCGAGAGTGCGGCGTCCACACAATCGACTTTCCCGTTGCTCGTACTTTGAGACATAGGTCGTCGTCGCTGAAACTGGTCGGGAAACCATCGAAAAAACCACCAACCTCCCCAAACAGGTCGGCCCGGATGGCCAAACAGGCACCGCTCACGCCGGCCACTTCGCGCTCTGTTTGCAGCATCGCGCCGTCATCGGTGTCGTCGGGTCGCTGGCCCAAGCCGCCTTGCACCGCGAACCCGCCTTCGTGAATGTGCCCGCCGTGCTGAATGGTTCCGTCCTCAAAAAGCAGCATCGGTGATGCCACCCCCACGCCGTCGATCGACAGCACATCTACGAGGCTCTCAATCCAGTTCGGCGAGATGACCTCGATGTCATCATTCAGAAAAATGAGAATTTCTCCGGACGACCAAAATGCCCCGACGTTGCACTTCCGGCCAAAGTGAAACGGTTCGTCGAAGGTCACCCACGTCACATTGTCGAGCGCCGAGGCCGCGGCCACGACGTCGCTGGGCGTGTCGGCATCGCCGACCACGACGATGTCAAACGTGTCGTATGTGCAGGCCCGCAAAGACTCCAGGGCCGACATAACCCACGTGCGCGTGGTACCAAATACCTGTCCCGCAGAGCCACGAGTGGGAATAATGATGCTCACTCGTGGGCGTTCAATCGCCATGGGTTGCAGCCGAAGGGCCCAGGGATTGGTATCGACCCGCACTCGATAGCTCACATCGGCGGCCGCCAATTCTCGATTGACGGCGTCGGGCTCAACGGCACCAACTGCGCCGCGCCAGCAAAACAAGGTTGACGGATCTCGCCCTATCGTGGCCCCGCCGAGCGCCAACCGCAGAGCAAAAAGGGCAGAGCCAGCCAAGCCGTCGGGCACTTCGCCAAAACGTTCTGCCACCTCGGCCCGAACCACCAGCACTGGCCCCGAAACGAGTTGACAGGCCTGACGCAGCGGCGAGTAATTCGGAACGTTGGTGCGCACCGCGACGCCGTCGTCGCTGATGAACTCATGGTCGCAACACACGGCCGCAAATGACTCATGAGCATCGAGCCAGGCTTCCAGGCGTTCGAAACCTCCGGCCGTAAAGTCACCGGGAGCCGAAATCAAGAATATGTATTTTTTATTCACTTTATGACGCGCGGCCGAGTTTTGCGACCAGCCATCGAAACGGACCCGTCACCACACGCCCCACCCGCAACGCCGTCGAGGCCTCATAATTTTTCAACTGACTATCCAGGTGCGCCACGAGCGCATTCAGTCGCGCTATCTCTACCTCCCGATCGGCGAGGGCAGCCAACGCCCGCTCCCGACCCAGGCGCGAAATCAGCAACTCGTCACGCGCGGCCAGCAACTCGTGCCACCGTTGCAGCGCTACGACCGGGTCGAGGTTGACATCATCTGATTTCGCCACACCGCTACGTTACCGATCGGATGACCCCGCCTCGGCCAGAATGGACGCATGGGTCGTTCACCGCATTCGATTGCGCATCTCATTCCGGTGGTGACGCCCTCCGCGGTAGGCACCCACACGTTGTTGCTCCACCGAGCGTGTGTCGCTCGCGGGCTTGAATCCGTTGTCTACGCGCAAGAGGTTCACGACGATCTCGGGCTCGACGTGCGGCCGGCGGCCGAATTCTTTGCCAGTGAGCCCCGCCGCGATGACAGTCGCATCACGGTGTTGCAATTTGCGTCGCCATGGGAGCAGGCGCAGCATCTGTTGTCGCGGCCAGAACCGCTGGTCGTGAATTATCACAACATCACTCCGCCGGAGCTCATTGATGAGTTTTGGCCTCAGGCCGCTCCCCTGATGAGGCATGGCTTGTTTCAGTTGCGACAGCTCGCCGGTCGAGCCGATTTGGCCATTGCTGATTCGGCGTTCAACGCCATGCAACTACGCGAATGTGGCTACAACCGAGTGGCGATTGCCTCGCTCATGATGCCCAATCGCAACCGGGCCAATAGCCCCGGCGACTTCGCCAACCCGCGCCGAACGGCCGCCCAGGCGAGCAACGCAGCGCCTCGAATCAATCTGCTGTTCGTGGGCCGAATCGCCCCCAACAAAGCTCAGCACGAACTCGTCAACGTGGTCGGCGAGCTTCATCGCCGAGGTGTCGATGCCCGCTTGGATCTCGTGGGCAAGGTCGACGCTCCTGACTACGCACGGCACATCAGCGAGACCATCACCGAGGCCGAGCTGGGCGACTCAATCACCGTTCATGGCCACGTTTCGGATGCTGAGCGCGACGCGCTGTACAAGAACGCCGACGTGTTTGTGTGCCTGAGTGATCATGAAGGGTTTTGTGCGCCGATCATCGAGGCGTTTTCTTCCAGCATTCCGGTCGTCGCTTTTCACGCCGGAGCCGTCAGCGAAACCGCGGGCGATGGTGCGGTGCTCGTGAAATCAAAGGACGTTGCCACGGTGGCGACCGCCATCCTCGGCCTCATGGCAGACGACAAGCAGCGGTCGGTGCTCGTCGCCAACGGTCTCATAAGAGCCGAGTATTTTTCACTTCAACGGGCCACAGACCAGTTTTTCGACGCTCTCGTTTCAGCATTTGGGCCCCTCGGCGAGACACCGCCAACCGCCAAGTCGACACTCAAAAAACGCCTCGCCGACAAGGCCCACTCGTCGGTTTCGGGAATGGCGTGGACGGCCATGTCGCCGCTTGTTGGACGGCTTGATCGAATCGAACAACGCCTGGAAGCTATTGAAGCCGCTCGCCGCGATGAGTTATCGAACCACGGCGAGATCCACCGCTGATTGCGCACCCGACAAGCCGGTGTACGAGCCCAGATACATGGCGTCCCCAAACGGGTACAACTCGCCGGTACTCGCTAAAACCCAGTAGCCCTGGCCGGTAGAGCTGGATCGAAGCTGCACGCCAGTCGGCAAGGCACAGAGGCCAGAGCCGGGCAAACTGCCGAAGTACGGCACGTTGAAACTAAACACGCCACCGTCGGCGCCGAGCAGCCAGTAGCCGTCACCTTGGGTTCGCAC
>JAYWAI010000465.1:0-8450 GCA_043782545.1 Acidimicrobiia bacterium | reverse complement strand
TAATCAAAATGTCGGTAATACCAGCGGCGACGGCTTCTTCAACAACATATTGAATTGCCGGTTTGTCAACGAGCGGGAGCATCTCTTTGGGCTGCGCTTTGGTGGCGGGCAGAAAACGCGTGCCAAGGCCGGCAGCGGGGATAACAGCTTTGCGTACTCTCATGATTCCTCCATCGGCACTTTCCAACTCATTCTGAGCAACATGGCTCGCTCATATCTCTTGCCGAGCGATGGCTCGCTCATATCTCCCGCCGAGCGATATCTCGCTCGGTGCCCTTCAACAATCGCTTGATGTTTTGCGCGTGTCTTGCCATGACTACCACGGAAAGCCCGGCAATACACGTCGTCTCCCATGCTCGATGATGAGTCAAACCCACGCCAACGGGAAGCAACACCACAATGAGCAACGACCCAATCGACGCTTTATGAGTAACTTTCACTACTACGAACCACACCAAAATCAGAACGGTGGCCACGAGCGGGTAGAGCCCAAATGCCAACCCGCCCGCAGTGGCCACGCCTTTGCCGCCCTTGAACCGCCGTTGGACTGGAAAAATGTGACCCAAAAACGCTGCGATGCCACAGGCCATGCCCAAAGGCCGACTCACAGTTGCTAAGCCGACCACCGACGGGATGACGCCTTTGAGAATGTCGAGTACGAAAACAATGGCCCCTGCTTTACGGCCTGCAGTGCGAAAGGTATTGGACGCTCCCGGATTTTTGGAGCCCACGTTCGTCACGTCGACCCCAGCGCGATGAGCCATGATCTGAGCCGTTGGAAAGGTGCCCAACGCGTATGCCGGAACCACGAGGGCGATCCAAGGAGTCACGGTTGCGACACTACGGCTTCGGAACGAGACGTGCGAGTCACTACCCTATGGTCGTTATGCCAACGTACCTGTACAAGTTTCTCGACACCGGCACCACGATTGAAGTGCAGCAGTCCTTCACTGACGACGCTCTTACCGAGGCCATCAATCCAGCCGACGGGCTGATGCACCCCGTCAAGAAGGTGTTTACGCCGGTTGGCGTCACGTTCAAAGGCGGCGGCTTTTACAAAAACGACGCTCGCGGATCCTCGTCTACGACTACCCCGTCGTCTTCGTCCGAGTCGCCCGCTTCATCAAGTACTTCACCGTCATCGGACTCATCTAGCTCGTCAACTTCGGCCGCCAGCACTGCGTCTTCGACACCGACCCCTGCTCCGGCCAAGGCCGCATCAAGCTCCGCTGATTAGGTGCAGCATCGGGTTTGTCCGAACGCCGAAACGGTCTCGCTCGTACTGGGGAATATCGCCAATTTGTGGCCGTGAATTCTCAACGTTCGCCATAACAACGCGGGCGATTCCGGAGGCGCCATGACCACGAATTTCCGTCCACCATCGAAAAACTCATTGCCAATATTTGGTGTGCTCAAGGGAGCAATGACAACAGTACGTGCCCGCCGACGCCAATGGCTGTGGGCCGCTGTCGCACTGGCATGCTCGGCACTGACGGCCGCCACGATTTCCAAAGCGCTGAATCGTGCCGAACAGGCTCGGGCACAGTTGGGGACATCGTCGATGGTTCTCGTCGCCACGGTTGACATTCCCGCTGGGTCTCCCATCCGTGCCGAGCAGGTCGAGTTGTCGGCGCGACCGGTGGGTCAAATTCCGGTTACCGCCTCACGAAGTCTCGAATCGGTGGTTGGCGCTCGCACACGGTTCGGTGTGGCGCGTCGCGAAATTGTGACGTCTACAGCTTTGGTACGCACCGCGCAATCAACACTCGCGACTCGGATCCCGCTCGGTTCCATTGTCGCCGCGATACCACTGCCATCGGGATCCTTGGTGCCATCCGTCGGCGACCGCGTCGATGCCTACGCCACCAACGACTCGACAGGCGCCGGCGTGGGCGCAAGTCCCCCGACTATCGAGCGCGCACAGAAGGTCGCTGAGAATGCAGAGGTGCTTCAGGTGGACGCCGGCGTGGCGCTCATAACGGTGGACGACGCCCACGCCGCCGTGGTCACCAACGCGCTTTTGCGTGGGCAGGTAGCGCTGGTTATGCGCCCGACAGGCTGATGTCGCTGATGGCGATGGGCGCGGCTGCATCGCCGCCGGGCAGCCATTCAACCTCGGAACTCACGGCGGTGATATCGAGCAGCATGCGTTGCAACGTGGAGGCAATGGTGGCCTCGCGCACTGCCTCGCCCAACTCGCCGCCACGGATCATGACGCCTTCTACGCCGACAGAAAAGTCGCCGCTGATGGGGTTAACACCGGAATGCAAGCCCGACACTGATTGCACCAAAATGCCGTCGCCCACAAACTTGTACAGATCGGGCGTCGAGATCGTGCCAGGGGCAATCGCCATGGCCATACAGCCAACGCTGGGCGTCGAGCTATAGCCGCGCACCGCCGAACCGGTGGAGACGGTATTCATCCGACGAGCGGTGTAACTGTTGTGGACGAACGCGTTCAGGCGACCTGAATCTATGAGTACGTTGCGGCGGGTGGCCAAACCCTCCCCGTCGACAGCGTCGGCGCCAAACGACAGCGGATTCGTTGGATCGTCGAGTAAAGAAACCTTGGGCGAAGCAATGACGTCACCCAGTCGGTCAGCAAACGGCGAGCGACCCTTGACGACCACATCGCCTCCCAACATGCTGCCGATGATGGCAAAGAAGTCAGCGGCCACTTCTGCGGTGAGCACCACCGTGAGTTTGCGCGACGCAGGTTTGGTGGCGCCGATCATGCGGACCGTGCGCTCGACAGCCTCGCGAGCAGCCTTGCCCAAATCCAGCAAATTGGGATCTCGACTCACGTCAAACCCATAGCCGATTTGAGTCTTATCGCCGTCGTCGGCCAATGGTGACACGCTGACGTAGCAGAACGTGCCTCGGCCGCTGGCCGCCAATCCGGTTGAGGTCGCTACAGCACCCTCGCCCACAGTGTCGGAGAAGCTGGCCACCCGGACACCCTTCACACGAGGGTCAACCGACAACGTGAGTCGTTCCAACTCGAGGGCCAATTCGACTTTGCGTTGCGGGTCGAAACAGACCAATTCCTCACGGTACAAATCCAAATCGACGGGCGTCACGCCATCAGGCAGGGCCAGACCGTTGAACTCGTCGACCTCTGCGAATTGCACATTGTCACGCGCCTCAGCGAGCGTCTCGGCAATCACGTCGGCATCCAACGAACCAGCGTACGCAAAGCCTTGACGACCGTCGCGAACTACTCGAATTCCAATGCCAGCCGACCCTGCCGACGTGAGTTCCTCGACCTCGCCTTGATAGGCCCGCACTGTCGTGCGGCGGCCCGTCGACACCATTGCTTCAATTTGCTCACCCGGCTTCGCCTGATCGGCGACGCGCTGAGCCATTGCCAAAATGTCACTCACGACGCGGTGCCGCCAATGCTGAGGCCGACTGGCACGCGCAACGTGGGCTGGCCGTCGCCAACCGGCACGCCCTGACCGTCCTTACCGCACATGCCCGGCGAACCCATGGCAAAATCATTCCCTAATACATCGATATTCATGAGCACCTGTGGGCCGTTGCCAATGAGGTTGCCGTCCCGTAGCGGGTGGGTGATTTCTCCATTTTCTATGAGGTACGCCTCGCTCATACCAAACACGAAATCGCCGGTGGCGGTGTTGACTTGCCCGCCAGACAGTTTGGCGATGTACACACCATGATCGGTATCGCGCACGATTGAATCTGGATCGGTGGCGCCAGCGGTGACGAACGTGTTGGTCATGCGCACCATCGGCAAATGCTGGTAGCTCTGGCGACGGCCGTTGCCGGTCTGCACGTGACCCAGCTTTCGGCTGCGGAGGTGGTCCCACATGTAATCCGTAAGAATGCCGTTTTCAATCAGCGTGTTTCTGCCGGCGGCGTGGCCTTCGTCGTCAAAGGTGAAGCTGCCCCACTCGTCAGGCATGGTGGCGGTATCGATCAGCGTGACGAGCGGCGAAGCCACTTGTTGCCCGACGCGATCTTTGAAGACACTCGCTCCTTTGCTCACCAAATCAGCTTCAAGGCCGTGGCCACATGCCTCGTGAAACAGCACGCCGCCTGAACCTTGCTTGATGACAACGGGGAGTTCGCCGCTTGGCGCTGGTCGCGCCATCAGCTTGCGCAACGCTTGATTTGCGGCGTTGCGGCCCATTTCCTCGACGTCGATACGGTCAAAAAATTCCCATCCGATCATGAACCCATTGGCCTCGTAACCGGTCTGCATTCCGGTGTCCCCGTTCGCCACGGCCGACACCCGAAACAGGGAACGCACTTGATCGTCCGTCGCCCACACGCCGTCGGTGTTGGCCACCAAGATCCGTCGACGGCTGTCGCCATAGCCAGCGGACACTTGAACGATGGCATTGCCTTGGCTGCGGGCGGCTTCATTGGCGCGTTGAAGCAATGCGACCTTTTCGGCCTTGCCAATGGTCTCGGGCAACACCGCTACGTCGTTGGGTTTCGGGGCGCTGCGGGGTGAGAACGCCACGGTTTTGACGCCACCACCACCTTGGCGCGCCACTGCGCCAGCGGCGGCCGCGGCCTGCAATAACGATGCCTCAGACAGGTCCGCAGTGTGGGCAAATCCGGTGGTTTCACCAAAAGTCACGCGAATTCCCGCACCCCGACTTCGACCCGAGGTCATTTCCTCAACCTTGCCGTCATCGAGCACAGCGTTGGTGTTGCGGCGATCTTCAACAAATATTTCGGCCCATGACCCACCGGCTTTGGTGGCCTCGGCCAGGACGCGTTGTGCGAGCGCTTCGTCAATCATTCGTGCATGGTAGGCGCGTCAGCGCCTATTTCGGCGCAGTAGGCGCGTCAGCGCCTATTTCGGCGCGAGTCCGGACAAGAAGCCGGTCATGGCATCCCACCAAGCCGACGGTGCCTCAAATTGTGGACAGTGGCCACCCCCATTGATCACCGAATACGTCACGCCAGAAATAACCGACGCCATTTGCGCGCTGGCAGCCAGGAAATTGTCATCGAGGTCGCCGACCATCACCATCGTGGGCATCGAGAGATTCGCTAACAGCTCCAAACGCTGTCGTTGTTTCATAGCCAGAATTTCGGCCATAGCGCTGAACATCACTCCAGAGGATGCCAGCAATTTGCTCGATGCGAACGTGGCGTATCCGTCGATGGCTTCGAGGGCCAGAGAGTGTGCATAATCAGCACCCACCGGGCGGACGGTTATGGCCTGTTGAAATGCCAAGATGCCCGCTGTGCCATGCTCGGTGGCGACCTGTTTTATGGTCGGCACTAGTACCGGATCCACATGGGTCACGTTGCTATGTGAAGTGTTCATCAATATCAATGCGGCCACCCGGCCTGGGCGGGTGAGCACAAATTCTTGAACGATCATGCCGCCCATCGAGTGACCCAACAACACAAACTCGGTCCAGCCCAACGAGTCAGCAATAGCCTCAATCTGGGCGACGTACGCCTCCAAGCTGTAGCCCTCTTCTGAATCGAAATGAGTTGAGGATCCATGGCCATAGAGGTCGGGCGCAACGGCATGCCAGCCCAATTCAGCGAAGCGGTCCAGAAAAGCAAACTGCTCGCCCCCGTGCAACCAACCGAAATCTTCCTTGGCGCCGGTGAAACCGTGCACAAGCATCAGTGGCCGACCGCCTACCCCTGCTTCGATCAACGATGTGGTGGCATCGCCGCTCATGATTTTTCGTTCGTGCATGTGTCCCCTAGAGAGCTCGGTGCCGGACGTTAGCGGGCAAATATTTCACCAACACCACCCGGCGTGGCACAGTAGGACGTGCCCGACGCCAGCGCCCCTCGCCAATCAGCACCCCGCGTTCGTCAATCAGCACCGCGCGTGCGCCAATCAGCACGGCGAGTTCGCCAATCAGCACGGCGGGGCCGTATTATTTTCTGGGGACGTCTCGTTGTCTCGGGCGCCCTCATTGGATATTTGATCTCACGAATTCCACGCGGTGAAGGCACCGAGCTCTGGCCGGGCTGGAATGGTCACACCGCCGTGTGGCTCGGAGGGGCGCTCGGGCTCATCATTGTTTCTGTATTGCTTTCGGCGGTTCGATGGCACGAAACGGTGATGGCGTTGGGTTTGCACGCTTCGCTTCGACTCTTGATCTCCACCTACTTCGCCGGAAATTTCGTCGGCAATGTCTTGCCATCCACGATCGGGGGCGACGTCTTGCGAGTCCGGCGATTGGCCAAGGCCACCGGCGAGTCAACGGCAAGTTTTGCGTCCGTAATGTTGGAGCGACTTACTGGCTGGGTAGCGCTACCGGTGTTGAGCTTGATTGGCCTGGGCGTGAACCCTGGTTTGCGGAGCTTGGGTACGCCGACGCGACTGGCCGCTGGTGTAGCTGTTGGCACACTCGTGTTGTTGGCGATTGTGCTGTTTCTAGCCGCGCACTCCAGGGTCGGGGGACGGTTGGCCGATCGCGACGATTGGCGTCGCTTCATTGGGGCAGTTCATCTTGGACTCGTCGAATTTCGCCGACGCCCCATCGCCGCCGCACGCGTGATGGCGGCGGCGTTCGTCTACCAATTTGTCTTAGTCGTGGCCGCCCACATGATCGCCAAGGCTATCGACTTTGATTTCGGGTTTACCGCCATTCTGGCTTTCGTGCCGATCGTCACGATCGTTCAGGTACTCCCCATCTCCATCGCCGGATTTGGAGTCCGCGAAGGCATGTTCGTGTACTTCTTCCACACCGGGCTGGGCCAGCCGACCCAGAAGGCGCTCTCTTTGGGGCTGCTGCTCTATGGATTGACGCTCATTTCAAGTCTCTTTGGGGCCCCGGCTTTTCTGGTGCAGCGCAAGGTGCGTGGCGATTCGGTCATGGCGATCGACCTAGAGTGAGCCGATGCGTTCACGATGGCGACGGTTGTTGGCGCGCGTCGCCAAGCAACATGTGACCCCTCGGCGACCTTCGTGGAAACGCGAAACGATCATCATTGCCAGCTTCTACGTCGTCTATCAGATCGTGCGCAGCAACCTGGCCGACCCAGAAGTGATTTCATCGTCTGCAATCCGCCACGCCAAATGGGTCATATCGTTTGAACGCAGGCTGCATATCTATACCGAACATGGCATACAACAAGCCTTTTTGGGTGCACACTGGTTCATCAAAATACTCAACGTGTACTACGGCACTTTGCACTTCGTAGTCACCATTGGCGTGTTGGCGTGGCTCTTCTTCAAACATCACGACAAATACCAAAAGTGGCGAAATACGCTCGGTGTCACCACGGCGTTGGCGCTCATCGGATTCGCTACATTCCCGCTAGAACCACCCAGAATGATCAGTGGATTCACCGACACGCTCGACACTGTTGGCGGGCTCTGGAGCTTTCAATCCCCGACCGCCAAAGCCCTCGCCAATCAATACGCGGCCATGCCTAGCCTGCACTTCGGGTGGTCACTGTGGTGCGGGTTGGCGCTGTTTCTGGTGAGCAAAAACAAATGGCTGCGTACCGTGGCCATTGTGTACCCAGCGCTCACGGCGTTCGACATCATCGTGACCGCCAACCATTTCTGGCTCGACGCCATTGCCGGCGCGTCGCTTGTCATGATCGCTCTAGGGATCGTGCGAGTCGTTGATCGCTTTCTCGTCAAAGTCGACGCGGCATCAACAGTTGGTACTGGTAGCAAGGCTGACGCGCAACGTGATTTGGCCGGGGCGTCGAATCCGTAGCGTCACCATGTGATCAGCGTGGGTCGCAACGCAGGCATCGCCACTCGTGGATCTATCGACGTGCAACCACCGGCTGTCGTTGATACGCACGCTCACTTGGCTGTTTGGCTGCGTGGCCACGAACGTCAACGAATCCACACCAACCGATACCGCTCCATCGACCGCATCAGCCGCCACGCCGTCGACGCTGGCGACTATCGGTACCGCATTTGTGACTCGAAACACACGCCAATCGGCGCTCGTGAACATCTCCACCAGATAGTCAGGCGGCGATGCCAGCAACGCAGTTTCGCCGCGCCCGCCCTCATCGAGCGCACCGCTCGGAACCGCCACATAGGTGACCGCATGGTCGTCGAGCCACGATCGATAGTCGGCCGAGGTCACCAATTGGCGGTACAAATTGGCGTTGTCGCGCCGATCCACTTGTCGGTCCCACCCGCGGGCCAGCGGAAATTCTCGGGCCACCCAATCGGCGTCGGCCTTGCTGCGCAACGGCACCACTTCCACCCGCCCGCCCCGTGGGGCGCTCGTGCCAGAAACGTTAGCGTCAGCGCGAATGGCATCGATCATGGGCGCGAAAAACCGTTGATGATTCGTCCGGTCGCCAGCGGCCTTGGTGACGTCTGATATCGGCCACGACCACTGCCACCCAATGGCGATACAGAGCGCCGCACCAAACACAATTCGGTGCCAGCCGCGAGCCCGGCGCGGAGCCATCAACAACAATGCTGCCGGGGCCATCAACACGGCAAGACGTCCCACATTGGC
>JAYWAI010000464.1:0-8450 GCA_043782545.1 Acidimicrobiia bacterium | reverse complement strand
CGCATGTTGCAACTCACCCAAGAGCTCTTCGGCCAACAAGATCCCGAATTTTCGCGAGGCACCACGCAAGAGGATCGCAACGCCGTGTTGATGGATTTCTTTGCCTACTTCACCGAATTAACCGAGAGCCGTCGCGCCAACCCGACTGAAGATCTGGCGTCGGTGATTGCAAACGCCCGCATCAACGACGAGCTGTTGCCGATCTTGGAAGTCATGTCGTACTACACCATCATCGCCACTGCGGGCCACGACACGACCAGTTCGTCGATGTCGGGGGGCATGTGGTCGTTGGCCCAACATCCTGACCAATTGCAACGTCTGCAAGCCGACCCGTCACTCATCGCCACCGCGGCGGATGAGATGATTCGCTACTACTCGCCAGTGAAACACTTCATCCGCACCGCGCAAGAAGACTACGAATTGCGAGGGGTCAAGATTCGTAAAGGGCAATCACTCTTGTTGAGCTACTCATCGGCGAATCGCGACGAGGACGTGTTCCCCAACCCGCACACCTTCGATGTCGGACGCACCCCCAATAAGCACTTGGCATTCGGCTTCGGAGTGCATTATTGCCTGGGAGCGATGCTGGCCCGCATGGAACTCAAAGCACTCTTTTCGACTTTGGTACCGGCGCTCGAATCGGTGCAACTGGCCGGCGAGGCAGCACTCACGCAATCCACGTTTGTGAGCGGCCTCAAGCGGCTCCCCATTACGTATTCGCTTCGCGACTAACCACAGTGCCTGTGCGGCCACTACCCAACTGCCCCCAAACTGTCGCCGAGCTCATCACCTGGCGTGCCTCCACGCACGCCGATACGGTGGCGCTAGTTGGATCAACCCGACAACTCACGTTTGCTGGGCTCGAAAAGGAAACAACGCGACTTGCGGCAGGGCTTATCGCACAGGGGTTTGCGCCGGGCGACCGTGTTGCGATGTCGATGCCGAACGATGTTGACATCGTGTTGGGATTCTTGACCGCGATGCGGTTGGGTTTGACGTGGGTGGGTATCAGCCGGGCCTATACCGGCCGTGAACGCCAGACACTTTTGGCGGATTGCGGTGCTCGAATGTACGAGCCGCAGCCACTTGACGAACCTGTCGAGTTCCCGGATATCGACCCGGTCGCCCCGGCCGTAATCGCGTACACCAGCGGCACGACTGGCGTCCCCAAAGGCGCAACGCACAGTCAGCGCAACTTAGTCGTGCCCGGGCTGATGGCTCGCGAACGCGATGACGGCCATGGCACGCACGGGATCTACCTTCCGTTCACCAGTGTGAACCTCATGTGCTTAGGGCCTATCAATAGCCTCGTAAATGCCACCACGTGCGTGGCCATTGGGTCTTCTCAGGCGCTCGACGTGGCGAACGCCATTCGGGATCACGCCATCATGCGTCTGTCGGCCAGCGCGGCGACCGTGATCGATTTCGTCAACGACGACCGAATCACACCCTCACATTTCACATCGCTCGAACGCCTCGGTGTCGGCGGGTCCGCCACGCCGGAGTGGCTCTTCGCTGCCTACGAGACAAAGTTCGGTCGGCCATTTGGCACCGGTTACGGCCTCACCGAAGGCCCCACAACGGTGACGCGAACAGAGATTGGCGCGCCGCGCAATCCCGGCAGCGCCGGCGGGCCCCTTGAGCACCTCGTGATCGAGATTCGAGACGCCAACACCAACCTCCTGGCCACGGGCGATGTCGGCGAAGTGTGCCTTCGCCCGGCAACCCACGGCCTCTACGCGGACATTTACACTCCCATGCTTGGTTACTGGCAACGACCCGACGCCACGGCGCAGGCGTTGCGAAACGGCCGATTGCATACCGGCGATATTGGTTGGCTCGATGCGCAGGGTGAACTGCACATCGAGGATCGACGAGTAGATCTCATCGTGCGCGGCGGCACCAACATCTACCCTGCCGAGATCGAACGATTGCTCAATGACGACCCCAGAATTCTGGCCAGTGCCGTAATCGCCAAAGCTGACGAACGGCTCGGGCACGTGCCAGTGGCTTTCATTCAAGCGGCCGATGGAGCCGACATCGACGCATCTGCGGTACTCGCGCTGTGCACTGAAAATCTTGCGAAATTCAAGGTCCCCGTTGAGGTACGTTTCGTTGACGAATTTCCCCGCAACAGTATGGGAAAAATATTGCGAACCGAACTTCGCTCCCGACTCGAAGGCCAACCCCAACACAACGAGGAATAGTCACAATGCACATCCCAACGCACATCGATCACTTCGAGCGCGAAGCGGCCGACATGGCAGCGGCGGCAGAACTGCACGGCCCCGACGCCGAGATTCCCACGTGCCCAGGATGGACGATGAGGAACCTCGTCATTCATACCGGTGCGGTGCATCGATACGCGTTCGACAACCTCACGCACAATCGCAACGACTGGCCCGAGAGTTCGCTCGAAGAATTCGCGGGCGAGCACCCGACCAACCAGGACCTCGTCGGTTGGTTTCGATCGGGAGCGAACGAACTCGTCAACGCACTTCGCACTACCCCAGAAGACCATCAGACTTTTGCATTCCTGCCTGCCCCTTCGCCGCTGGCTTTTTGGGCGCGGCGTCAAGCCCACGAAACCGCAATCCACCGCGTCGACGCCCAAAGTGCGTCGGGTGAAGTCAGCCCTATCGCCAGCGACCTCGCCGCCGACGGTATCGACGAAATGCTCACCGGATTTGCGGTGCGACCCAGCAAGAATCGGCCCGACGCACGCATTTGCAGCCTCCTTGTTTCACCGACCGACTCCGACCAAAAGTGGCTCGTCACCATGGGGCCAGACGGTGTGACGACGATGCGCAATCCAGTCGACGTCAGCAACGCCCAAGCCACCGTGATTGGTACTGCGAGCGATCTGAATCTGGTCGTGTGGAACCGAACTCAATTCGCCACCATCGCGATTGCTGGCGATTCAACGGTGCTCGACCAGTGGACGAAAACCGTCAGAATTCGCTAACGACAAACCGCCGATGTCAGCACGAAAAGAGCCGGTGCTCTCGTTGCGGGTGCACCAACATCGCGATGTCAGCGTCGGGCACATTTGAACTCGGATCACTAGCCATCGTCGTGGCACACAACTTCACCACGCACTCTCGACCATGGGTGAGCGCCCGTTGGGCATCGAGGTGCCCAACGACTCCCAGTCGCAACGCCGCGCTCGTCAAGGACTGTGCGAATTGGACGCCCGAGGTCACCACTGCGACGTCAACGTCGAGCCCCAACGCACCAGCGAGCGCACCCCACATCACCGACAGGTGCCCGCGCAACTCACCGTTTGAAATCCGGCCCTGTACGGACTCGATCCAGCCAACAGTCGCGTCGTCGCCCGACACATTGATCCACCGATGAGCCGACAACGTGCCAGAGCCCGCCCGTCTTGATGCCAGGCGTGCCGCAGGGGCAATCATCGTGGCCTCGCACAAGTCATCCAACTCCGCCAGCCGGACCCTATCGGTGCGCGCCTCAAATCCGGCGCTCACAAACCACCGATCACACGTCGCCCAACGATGTTCGATCTGTACCCGCACCGCTCGCTCGAGTGACGTTGCGTCGATGACAAGCCCGGCTGCGCACATACCTTCGATCCCCCACGACGCCGTGAAGGCACCCGTCGGAAATGCGCTGTCGCCAATCTGAAGCGCCAAGGCAAAGGCCGCCAGGTCGATCACATAACCCGCAATCGGTTGGCGGCGATGAGGTCCTCAACGCGATCGTAAATCGGCTCTCGAGCGCCGAGGGCGGCCACTTCCAACACTTCGCCGTCAAAGCGCACACGCCAGTGCAGGTGGCCGGCACGGTGACCCAGCTCAAGGGCCGCCGCTACATCAGCAGGCAGGAATCGGCACCAATCGGTCGTGTCAAAGCGCACCACAATGGCCCGCGCGTCCTCGAGCAATAATACCGCCCCATCGCACAAGAATTGATCCCGCGCCAGCACAATTGCCACGTCGGTACCGTGATCCGTAGTAACGCGAAGTCGATGTCGCTGGGCGTCGTTTTCGTCGAGTTGGATCACTTCCAGTTGGCCGTGATCTTCCAACGCATGCAACCGATCATGCAGCGCGGCATCATTGTGGTCGCCCACGATTGAGTCAACAACGAGCATGGGACCTACTTCTTGAGCAGCGAGGCCGCAGCCCAAATAGCCGGCACCAGCCCAAGAGCGATCATCATCACGCTGCGGGCTATTGGGGCTTTTCCCATTGCCCCTTCTTCTTGGCGGGCGGGGGGCCGCACCAAGGCCATGAAGTTGCCGAATGCCAGTGCTGCGCCAAAGGCCAACAGCAACCACGGCAACAAGTCATTTCCGAGAAAAGCATCGTTGGCAGCGGTCAGCACGGGGCCAGGCTATTGAATTGCAATGCAACCGCCAATATCGGTTCAGTTTGTTGCACCACAGTCCTAAAACATTGCCAATTCGCTTAATGAGATGACGAAAACTGTCGATCTATCTCTTGTCGATGGATTCGCCCCCATCGGCGTCTAGGGTCCGGGGCGGGAGAAGCTCTCCCTCCAACGCATCGCCAACTGGGCAATCCCGCCCGGTAGCATCTGTTTCTCCCGCTCCGCCCCTCACACCGCCTGGCGACAAGCTCCGAATTACCGGTCCGAGCGTCCTTTCGTGCGAAATTCGTGCCACACTTGCGCGTACTTATTTGTGAACAAAGGGGATTTCTCATGGGCTTTCATCACGTTGCCGTGGCCACTCGTGACTTGGCCGCCACCCACAAGTTTTACACCGAAGTCATGGGTTTCGAGCTCGTCAAAGTGGTCGCTGCGCCAACGCCGGCGAGCAAAGATGGGGGCTGGGCCAAGCACGTGTTTTACGAAACCGGCTCTACCGGAATGATTGCGTTTTGGGAGCTCCATGATTCGCGTTTCGCCGAATACGGCACCGACCTCAACAAGAGCATCGGCTTGCCGGAGTGGGTCAATCACTTGGCATTCAACTGCGAGACCATCGAGGATTTCGAGCTGGCCAAGAAGCGTTGGCTAGATCACGGCATGATCGTGCCAGAAATTGATCATGAATTTTGTTTGTCTATCTACGGCACGGATCCCAACGGCATCATGGTCGAGTTTTGCCACACCACTCGCCCGTGGACGGACGCCGATCTCGACCATGCGCGCGTCGCCCTGGCGTTGAACGCGCCCGATGACAATTCAGACTACAAAGTCACGATTCATCACCCGGCCAAAGCATCGGTCTGACGGATGCCAGAGTCGCTGGGCCGCACCCGTCCGTTCGGCCTCGGGTATTGGCCGCTGCCTCAAGATGATCCTGGCGTGGCGGTGCGCCAAGAACCCGTACGTTTGGTGTCGCCCGATGGTGCCCTGGTTCGCGGTGTTTTGTGGCTCCCTCCGATTGGGACGCGGTGGAAAACGGCGGTCATTCTTTCTCATCCGCGCGGCGATTTTTCGGTGCACTACGCCTGCCCGCTGCTCGCCGCCGCCGGCTACGCCGTGATTGGTTTCGGCACTCGCTATCAAAACAACGACACAGACTGCTTGCACGAACAATGCGTTATCGATGTCAAGACAGTGGCCGACCATGCTCGAACTATCGGAGCGCAAGCCGTGGTACTGCTGGGCAATTCCGGCGGCGGCTCGCTGATGGCTTTGGCGCAAGCGGCCCACAATTGCGGAGACGGTTGGGTGGGTATGGCGGCTCACCCCGGCGAGGGCGTCTTTATGTTGCAGGTCATCGACCCGTCGGTGGCCGACGAAAACGACCCGTTTGCCACGGTGCCAGAACTCGATATGTACAACCCCGACAACGGTTGGCGTCCATGGCCAGAACCGTGCTCATACGACTCTGAATGGCTCGCTGGCTATCGCACGGCGCAAGTGGCCCGTGTTGCTCGCCTGGACGCGATAGCAAAGAATTCTCTGCACGACAGCGCAGTCGCTGGCCGCTCACTCGGCGACGCTGATCGGGGTACTGCTAGATGGAAAGACCTTCGAGCGCGCGCGGTGGCCATGAAGTACATGGTCATTTATCGAACGCTGGCCGACCCGGCCTATCTTGATCTTTCCATCGATCCCGACGATCGTCCTCTGGGCTCGCTGTTTGCGTTTCCTGATCCGCTGGATGCCAACTACGGGCGCGGCGGCCTGGCCCGCACCATGACATCTCGCGGCTGGCTCTCCACCTGGTCGGGGCTTTCCAGCCACGCCAAGCTGGCCGACACCATGCCCATGGTGAAGGTGCCCACGTTGTTGATTCACCCGACCGCCGACACCGAAATTCGAGTGTGGCAAGCCAAAGAAATTGTGGCGAATGCCGGAGCCGAGGACGTGACGTACATCGAAATGAAAGGCGCCCTGCACTACCTCGAAGGCGACCGGCCAGAGGCCATGGCACATGTGGCAGAGTGGCTGCGCAAACGTTTCCCGTAGATCCGTCGCTCGTCGTCAGAGCGTTGGCTACAGCTGCCCTTTGGCCATGTTGACAAACTTGGTTTGCGGGCCAAGGAAGGCCAGGCGCACCTTGCCGGTCGGGCCACTGCGATGCTTCGCAATAATCACTTCGGCCTGCCCCCTGTCGGGTGATTCCGGGTTGTAGATCTCGTCGCGATACAGAAACAGCACCACGTCAGCGTCCTGTTCCAACGAGCCTGATTCACGTAGATCGGCCAGCATTGGGCGCTTGTCAGCCCGCAACTCAAGCCCACGCGACAACTGGCTCAAAGCAATCACGGGGCATTCCAATTCGCGGGCCAAAATCTTGAGGTTTCGACTGATCTCGCTGACTTCGACTTGACGATTTTCGGCACTGGCTCGGCCGGTCATCAACTGCAAGTAGTCCACGACAATCAAACCCAGATCGCCGAGTTTTGACTTCTGCCGGCGGGCTTTGGCCCGGATTTCCATAACGGTCACGTTGGGGTTGTCGTCGATCCAAATCGGCGCTTCACCAAGGCGGCCTACAGCGTGGGCAAGTTTGCTCCATTCACCTTCGGAGAGTTGGCCGTTTTTAATGCGCGTCGAATCGATGCCAGCTTCTGAGCACAGCATGCGCTGCGTGATTTCAACGTGGCTCATTTCGAGCGAAAAAAACAGCACCGGCTTGCGCGAGTGCATCGCAGCGTGGGTGGCCGCGCCGAGGGCGAACGCCGTTTTGCCCATTGCGGGGCGAGCCCCCACGATAAGTAGTGCCGACGGTTGCAGCCCCGACAGCGCCGTGTCGAGGTCGGTGTAACCCGTGGGTACGCCGGTGATGGCGTCGCCGCGTTCAAAGAGTTTCTCGATGTGATCAAGGCCAGCGTCGAGGAGTTCATGAATTGCCTTGAGCGTGTCGGCGTTGCGTTTTTCGCCCACCCGGTACATCAGTTGTTCGGCTGAATCAATGGCCTTAGTGACATCGTCGGGAAGCCCGTAACCGATCTCAGCAATCTCTCCCGCAGTGGAAATCATTCGACGCAACAATGCCAATTCTTCGATGATGTGGGCGTACCGCCTGGCACTAGTCACCGACGGTGTGTTGACCTGGAGGCTAAGCAACACCGCCGGGCCACCGATTGCGTCCAACACCCCTGCGCGAATGAGTTCATCGGCCACTGTGACTGGGTCGGCGGGGTTGCCCGAGCCAAACAAGGTCATGATGGCGTCGTAAATGTGCACGTGAGCGGGCTTGTAGAAGTCTTCGGCTTTCACGATTTCCGCTGCCACTGAGATGGCGTCACGGTCCAACAGCATGGCCCCCAGTAGGGACTCTTCAGCCTGCATGTTATGGGGCGGAGTCCGCCCACCGGGGTTCAGATTTACGACGCGGGACTGCTGATTTTCGTTTGCTCGCGCCATGGGTACACCCTTACCGATTTTGCCTGTGGGGCGCTAGTGGACAGTGCTGATAATTCCGTGGACAGCCCGCCCAATTCGGTGGATAGGGTCCGATTTAGGGGGATAGACCTGTGGGTAATGTTGTTGAAAAATACAAAAGGCTGTGCGATCGTTGGGATCGCACAGCCCTTTGAAACTCGATGAGTTAGAAAGCGCCAACTTCGATGGCGAGGGAAACAACGACATCGGCGTGAAGTTTTGCCGTGACACCGTAGGTGCCCACTGACTTGATGATCTCCGACAGATGCATGTTGCGGCGGTCGAGTTGAATACCGGTCTGCTTGTGGACAGCCGCGGCGACGTCAGTGGTAGTAACCGAGCCGTACAGCTTGCCTTGGTTGCCAACGCGGGCACCGACTTTGACCGTGATGCCGTTGAGTGACGACGCCAGGATCTGTGCGGATGCTTTGTCTGACGCATCTTTCTTGGCCCGGTTGCGCCGCATTTTGTCGGCCTGAGCAATGGTGCCTTCGGTGGCCACGAGCGCCAGACCACGTGGAAACAGGTAGTTGCGTGCATGACCGTCGGCTACATCCAGAATGTCGCCTTTGTGACCGACGCCGAGCACGTCGTTACGGAGAACAACCTTCATTCGGCAC
>JAYWAI010000463.1:0-3211 GCA_043782545.1 Acidimicrobiia bacterium | reverse complement strand
GTACCGTCGCGCTTGTGCGCGACCTCGGCTTCGATGTCGAAACCATCAATGTAGGTGAACTCGAAAAAATCGAATGCGGCGTCACCTGCATGAGCGTGTTGGTTTTAACATGATGAAATGAGTTCTCCTCTCGAAAAAGTTGTTGCGCTGCTCGATTTGGAAGACATCGAGGTCAACATATTTCGAGGCGTGAGCCCGGAAGAAGATCGGCAGCGAGTCTTTGGCGGGCAGGTGGCCGGGCAGGCGCTGGTGGCCGCTACTCGCACGGTCGAACCAGAGCGGCCGGTGCACTCGCTCCATTCGTATTTCATTCGGCCAGGCGATCCGAAGGTGCCGATTTTGTACGAAGTCGAACGCCTTCGCGATGGGAGAAGTTTCACTACGCGTCGAGTCGTGGCCATCCAACATGGGAAGGCGATTTTCAACCTGCAAGCCAGTTTCCAGGTGCGTGAGCAAGGGCTTGACTTTCAAATTGAGATGCCAGAAGGTGTTCCCGCGCCGGAAGATTTACCGACGTTCAGAGAACGGATGGCGCCGCATCGCCATCGATTTAAAGACACGAAATGGATCGACGAAGACAAGGCCATCGAGACACGCGACGTCGAAGATTTCACCAATCGGCCCAAGGGGAGCAATACCAAGATGGTGTGGTATCGACTCAACGGCGACTTGCCCGACGACCCGATCTTGCACCAGTGCCTACTCACATATGCCAGCGATATGACGCTGTTGGACACCATTGTGGTGCCGCACCGTCTCGAATGGCAATGGGACGATTTTCAGATGGCTTCGCTGGATCACGCCATGTGGTTCCACCGCGAGTTCCGGCTCGATGATTGGTTTCTTTACACGCAAAGCACCCCATCCACTGGCGGGTCGCGCGGCCTAGCCCTGGGGTCGTTCTTCACGCGCGATGGGCAACTGGTCTGCAGCGTGGCTCAAGAAGGATTGGTGCGCGTACCCCGATCATGAAGCCGCGAGCTGGCGGAGGTCTGACCGTGGGAGCGATTACGGTGCTGATGTCGATCGGCGGTGCCATGCATTCTGGGAGTACTGCGAAATCAGCTCGCGAACCGTCGATCAAGAGTATCTCCCTACAACGCCTTGGCTCGTTTGCCCAGCCGATCGCCACCGCAATTCGGCCGGGTCACTCCGAAATCACGGTCGCTGAAAAGGCAGGAACGGTCCGGCTGCTCAACCCCGACGCCAGCGTCGCCCCAACTCCAGTAATCGACATTTCGGCCGATACAGCATCGAGGGGCGAACAAGGCTTGCTCGGACTCGCCTACTCCCCGGACGGTTCACAGATCTATCTCGACTACACCGACGGCTCGGGCAATAGTCACGTCGTGAGGTGGACGCTCGACAGTGCTGGCATTGCCGACCCAGCTACGCGTCACGAAATTCTTCACCAAGATCAGCCGTATCCGAACCACAACGGCGGCAACATTCTGTTTGGCCGCGATGGCGCTTTGTACATTGGATTTGGCGACGGTGGTTCCGGTGGCGATCCCAAAAATCGGGCCCAAAACGCAGCCACCTGGCTAGGCAAAATTCTTCGCATCGCTGTGGCCCATGACGCCACTCCAGAAATTTGGGTGACCGGGGTGCGCAACCCGTGGCGATTCTCGTTCGACCCATTCAATAACGACTTGTGGGTTGGAGATGTGGGCCAAAACGCGTGGGAAGAAATCGACGTGCTCCCGGCCCCGTCCGGGTCGAGTGAGCCTGGGGGACGCGGTGCCAACCTCGGGTGGAAACTGATGGAAGGCACCCACAAATTCTCCGATGGCGATACGTCGGGAATGACCCCGCCGGTATGGGATTACAACCACGACGACGGCAACTGTTCGGTGACCGGCGGCGTGGTGTACCGAGGTACGTCGATTCCTGGCCTTAACGGTAAGTACCTGTTTGCTGACTATTGCGAAGGACATTTACGCGTGCTAACACCGGCAGGCACTCGGCGCGCCGATGTGCGGCAGCCCGGATTGCAGCTCGACAAACCCGTGTCATTTGGCTACGACGCCACAGGCGAAATTCTGATCTGCTCCCTTTCCGGCGGTGTATATCGGTTGGTCGCCGCGTAATCTCTGCGTCAACCCCGGAGGAAATATGAGCATTGATCCGCGCACGCCGGTCATTATCGGCGTTAGCCAAATCAACCAGAAAACGAACGACCTCCACGAGGCGTTGGGGCCGATTGCATTGCTCTCCCAGGCTGTCCGTCTGGCCGCAGATGACACCCACGCCGCTCAAGATCCGCTCGACCGCATCGATGCGCTGCGCACCATTCAATTTCTCTCGGCTCGGCTACGCAACCCGTCGCTCGCCATTGCCGAGTCTCTCGGTGTGACGGCCCGCAGCTACGGGCTCACGCCGATGGGTGGCAATTCGCCACAAACACAAATAAATATCGCTTGCCAGGAAATCACTACGGGTCAGATCGACCTCGTTGTGCTCGCCGGCGGCGAGGCCATGCGTACCCGACGAAAAGCGCGCAAGCAAAACGTCGACCTTCATTGGCCGACCCAAGGTGACAACACACCCGAGCCCGCCACCGTTGGCTACGAGTTCGTGATGAATCACCCCTACGAAATCGCGCTCGGACTGGTCATGCCTGTGCAGTTTTATCCGATGTTTGAGCAGTCGTTACGCGTCGCGGCCGGCGAAACTGTCGAAGAGCACCAGGTCAAGATTTCCGAGCTATGGGAGGGGTTTGCCAAGGTCGCAGCCACCAATCCGTACGCCGCTGTGCGTCACAGCCCGACTGCTCTCGACATCCGCACCGCGGGGCCTGGTAACCGCATGATTGGTTTCCCGTACCCGAAAATGATGAACGCCAATATGGATGTTGATCAGGCCGCCGCCACCATCATTTGCTCAGCTAAAACTGCCCAGGCGCTCGGTGTGCCCCAAGATCGTTGGGTGTTTCCGTGGGTTGGCACCGACGCCCACGAAGCCCCGTTTGTGTCGAATCGCCTCAATTTCGCCGAGTCGCCCGCCATCAGATTGGCCGGCCGTTCAGCACTCGATATGGCGGGTGTAGATGTCGAAGAATTGGCATTTCTGGACCTGTATTCGTGCTTTCCGTCCGCCGTGCAGTTGGCCTGCAAAGAACTCTCCATCGACACCAAACGACAGCTCACCGTCACCGGCGGATTGCCGTTTGCCGGTGGGCCATTCAACAGTTACGTGATGCACGGCATCA
>JAYWAI010000462.1:0-8478 GCA_043782545.1 Acidimicrobiia bacterium | reverse complement strand
CGACCGGCGCAAAATTGAGGATTGAGCGAATTCCCGCTTCGCTCAGCAGATCGGCTATTTCTTGAGCCGCACCAGCTGGCGTGGTGATGATGCCAATCACATTCGGATGCTTTTTGACGATCCGACGGAGGTTGTTGACGCCTTGCACTGTGTGGGTACCAATTGATTTCCCAATTTTTGTCGGGTCAGCGTCTACGAGGGCGACAACGGGGAAGCCCCTATCCCCAAAACCCCCGTAGTTCGAAAGCGCTAAACCTAAGTTTCCAAGGCCCACGATGAGTACTGGACAGTCGCGGTTAAGGCCGAGCGCCCTGCTCATCTGATTGACGAGAAATTCGACGTCGTAGCCGACGCCACGCGTGCCAAAGGATCCGAGATAGCTCAAATCCTTACGAACCTTGGCGGCGTTGACGCCGGCGAACTCAGCGAGCTGTTCGCTAGAAATTGTGGTCCTGCGGTTTTCGGCCAGGTCCATCAAACTTCGTAAATACACCGGTAAGCGAGCCACGGTCGCTTCGGGTATTGGACGCAAGGTCGAGGATGACACAAACTCAGGCTACGACTTCGTGCACAAGTTCACAAAGTAACGCTTGGCTCTGATTCGGTTGTTGGATAGGCAGGCGATTGGGGTGATGCCGCCGGTATACCTCGGCCCAGGGTTTAGCGACTGGTCAGCGCACGCCGCAAGACTTTTCCCGATCCGCCGTGCGGCAAGGCATCAACGAAGAACACTTTCGTCGGACATTTATAGCGCGCCAAATTTTCGGCGCAGTACGAAATTATTGCCTCTTCTTCTAGCGACATGTCCGGGCGGAGCACCACGTAGGCCCTCACCGTCTCACCGGTGTAAGGATGGCTGGTGCCGATCACCGCGGCCTCGGCCACGGCAGGGTGTTCCTCAATTATTTCTTCCACTTCGGCCGGATAAACGTTGAACCCAGACACGATAATGAGGTCCTTAGCTCGGTCGACGATGTGCAACCACCCGTCGTCATCGATGACGCCAATGTCGCCGGTACGCAACCATCCGTCAGTCGTTAGAGCGGCTTTGGTGGCTTCCGGATTGTTCCAATATCCAATGAAGACGTTGAGTCCTTTCACCCAAATTTCACCACTATCTCCCGACAAAACGTCGGTGCCGTCCGGGTCTACTACACGCACACTTACGCCCGGTAGGGGGACTCCCACTGACCCTAGGCGGGTGGGCAACAGTGCCGCGCTGGTGACTACAGGAGAGGCTTCGGTAAGACCGTAGCCTTCAGCCAAAACAACGCCAAACCGGGTGGCGAAGGTCTCGATGATGCCCTCTGGCAGTTTCGCTGCCCCCGATGACGCCAACCGTACCGTGGCAAACATCGTGGCTGACTCACGAGGCAGATTTGCCCACGCCACCCACATGGGTGGAGCGCCCGGGATCACGCTGACGCCCCGGACGGCCACGGTTTCCAAAGTGGCGACTGGGTCGAAGCGCTCGACTAACACCACGCACGCGCCTACCGATAGCGATAGTCCGAGTACGACGTTGAGACCAAAAATGTGATGTAACGGCAAGACGCCCAGCGTCACGTCAGTAGCCACGGGCTTGAAGCCTTCGTTCTCACGCAATTGGGCGAGATTTGCCAGCAGGTTGCCGTGGGTCAACATTGCTGCTTTGGGTGAACCTGCAGTACCGGAAGTGAAAAGCAGTGCGGCAATATCGATATCGGCGCGTTGAACGATGTCAACTGGTTCATGGTAGAGCATGTCGTCGAGAGTCAACGCGCCCGGAATTCCGTGGCCAATGGGAGCAATGATGTGTAGCAGGTGCGGGATCTTCGACCGATCAATGCTGGTCAGGGCTTGCGCCGCGTTGGGTCCAGCAATTACGGCAATGGCTTGGGTAGTCAGGAGTTCTGAGGCAATTTCGGCGCCAGGGCTCAGCGGATTCATGGGCACGGCGATCGCGCCGACGCCCAACACGGCCAAGTAGCTGACCACGAAGTAGCGGTTGTTGGCACACAAAATTCCGACTCGATCACCTGGCTCGATGCCGAGCTCGACGAGCGCACCTCGCAGCCCGCCGACTTGGTCTCGGAGATCTGCGTAGGTCGTAGGCCGAGCTCGGGACACGATTGCGGTGGCGCCAGCTGGATGGTTCTCAATGATCGAAGCCAAATTCACGATGTCAATGTAAACAATTTGCAGGGATTGATGTTGTCGTAGACCGGATTTCCGAGGCAGCGATGACTTGGTCGAGTTTCAGGACCGGCGTTTTAGGGTGCCAAAAGCCGACCGTGTAGGGCTGGAGTGGCCAAGGTTGCCCCCACGGCGTTGCTCAAAAAGAGGTTGAACAGCTGTTCTTGGCCTGATGTTGAAGTTACGGCGGGAACTTTGACGCACACCAACCGATCACGGCTTGACTTACTAAAACTCAGCGTGCCGGATACCGCTGTGTAGTCGGTGCCGGCGCGAGCCGTGCCGTCAGCGGTGTGGTAGTTGACCGTGACGTTGGTGTCGGTCGGGCGATTGAGACTGACCACAAAGACGACGTCAAGAGCTGCGCACGGTGCGACTACCGTTTTTTGCACGTGCCCTGGCGTGCCGGAAATAACCAAATCTTTTGACGCTTTGGTGAACTGAATGAGGTTGATTACGCCGGCGGTCAACAGGACGACCAAGAGAACAATCATGGTGATGGTGGTTTGTCGTCGCACGCTGATTCCTTCGCGTTGGGAGGCAATGAAGTGTTATGTCGTGATGTGTTGCGGCATTGGTGATCTGCGGCGATGGCGCGTTACGCCAGCGCTGACAGAGTGATTTCCGTGCCGACATGAATACCGAGTTCGTTTGACACTGATCGTTGGTTGAGGCAAATTGACACCAGGCCATACGAGTCGGTCACGAGGCCTGCATCGCTGCTGGTAATGTTGGCAAACGTGTCTGCGATGCTGGCCATGCGGAATCCCACACGACCACCGGCGGCGAAGTCGAGTCGCAATCGTGTTGTGCTGTCGCCGTTGGTGAGGTGATCGAGGTCTTCTGGGCCGATGTTGAGTTGTGCATTTCCGTAGCTGTCGACCCACAAAACTTCAGTTATCAGCGCGCCGGGTTCGGTTCGAGCCAACGGCATCAGCCCCGGGGTAAGGGTCAGGGGGTCGATCTCGGCGCCGAGGCTCGTGAGCGCAACGCCGTTGCACAAATGGGCGGCGACTGGGCCGAACACGTCACGGCATGAAAATGTGCGACCAATCGCCGCGAGGTGAAAATCGGCGTTAGTGAGCTCGACCGCTCGGGTGGCGCCGCCAGTCATCGCCACCGCTGACGCCAACAGCCCGTTGTCGGGCCCTACGAGCACGCCTGCGCCGTTGCCGACTTCTACGGCCACGGCTCGGCGGGCTGTGCCAACGGTGGGGTCGATGACGGCCAGTACGACGCCCGGTGCCACATATTGGACTGCGCGAGCCAAGCACAGGCTGCCAGCGCGCACGTCGTGTGGAGTGATTCCGTGAGTGATGTCGATGGTGGTGACCTCGGGCGAAATCGTGCGAATAATCGATCGGACGATGCCGACGGATTCGTCGGTGAGCCCGAGATCACTGAGGAACGAGATCGTGGTGTAGTGAAGCGCCATACGAGTGTCACCCTACCGATTGGCCGCCAGCGACCTCACACTGTCCAACATGGGCTGTGGGGCAACGTCGTGGTCGGTCCCAGACAACTAGGCAGACCCCAACTCGATCGATCGATTGGTGGCCGCGGCCACGGCATTGATGAATGCCGCACGGGTGGCTGCGTTTTCCAGGACGGTGACGCCTGCTGCGGTGGTGCCGCCGGGCGAGGTCACTTGGGCACGAAGCTCTGTGGCGGTCTTGGTCGACGACATCAACATAGCGCCAGCTCCGGCCACGGTTTGGTGCGCCAATATCGTTGCGACCTCTCTGGTGAGGCCCACCGCGACGCCTGCATCGATGAGTGCTTCGGCGACGAGAAACACATAGGCCGGACCGGATCCGCTGAGCCCGGTTACTGCGTCAAGTTGTATTTCGTTCACGGTGACAACGGTGCCAACGGCGCCTAATATTTCCTGGGCAATCAGGATGTCCTCTGCCCTGCAGTTCGCTGAGCCAGCCATGGCGCTGGCGCCTTGACCGATGAGCGCAGGCGTGTTCGGCATGGCGCGAATGACCCGATCGTTTTCCTCGAGATTTTTCTGAAGGGTTTCAATGCGGACTCCAGCAGCTATCGAGATAATTCGCTGCGCATTGAGGTGGCGGACTTGTTGACAAGCAAGTGGGACGTCGTAGGGTTTTACGGCGATAACGACCGTGTCGACAACAAACGAGGTTTCGCCGGCAGCACCTGATTGCGGATCGGGAACGCCTGCGGCGATATGCGCACCCGGGATGAGGGAAACAAGTTCATCTCGACGGGCTGCGAGCGGTTCCACAATCGTTATGTCTGATGCGGTGCACCACGATGTTGCGATGAGCCCGCTAACGAGTGCTTCACCCATTTTTCCGCCACCGACTACCAGAAGTTTCATGACGCCACGGTACTCACGACTGGCACGTGAAAAAGGTCTTGAGATGCGGATTCTTGGCCTTCGCTTCCCCGATCCGGCTTCAAACCCGCATCTCAAGCGGTGGCGACATACTAAACGCCCGTGTATGAAATATCAAGAAATATATTGAAATTATATAAAACGGGATCTCCAGCCGATATGCAAGGCGGCGGTAAAACTCTGTTCGGTGTACGTCCAAATGCTGCCAATGATGCGGTCGAGCTCGGGGTGAAGGTAATGGCCCCACACTGTTTGAAGTGGTATCGAACCCACGAGATAGATAGCACTTTCGGCTCCTACCGCAAATGCCGCGCCGCAAATGTCAGAATTTCGCGCCAGCAGGTATTCGAAGAACTCGGCGTGATTTTCTTCCGGTGCTGGAAGCATGTAGCTCTCGAACGACAATGTGCGTTGGTTGAGTGTGAGCCAGATCGTGATGAACGATTTGGACTCGCCTCGCATGCGGATGTACCAGCGCCGTATGGGAGCGGGAAGTTCTCCAGACAATGGTCGATCAACGGCAAGGAATCCGTCACATGGAACGAGTTCGCTCGTAATCCAGGCGGTGATTCGAGCGTCAACGAAGTCGATGGACTCCGCAGGCAGCGGCAGGGTGCAATGCGGCCACGACTCAGAATGAATGCTCACGAGATACGGCCTAGAAAGTCACTTGCAGGTCACGAGCGCTAGCGCGCCGCTGATGTCGGCGTAGAGCCTTCGGAGGCGGGCCGCGGCGACCGACCACGTGTACCCGCGAGCGCGCACCGCTGCTGCTCGGCTCATTGCCGCGGCCAATTCCGGGCTGTCCAGGATGAGTTGAATGCGATCGGCGTACGCGGCCGGGTCTCGGCCTTCAATCAAGAACCCGGTGTGGCCGTTATCGACAAGCGTCCTTAGCCCACCAACCGCCGATGCAATTACCGGGGTACCGCAGGCTGCTGCCTCGAGCGCTACGAGGCCGAAGGACTCGCTGCGGCTGGGCACCAGACAAATATCGGCCGCGCGATAGAAGCTCGAGAGCAAATGGTGGGCCTGAGGAGAAACGAAAATCATTTGCTGGTCGACACCCAGATCATGAGCCAACGCCACCAGTGCGCGTTGCTCAGCGTCGCCAAATATTCCGCTGGCGCCTCCGACGATCATGAGGCGGGCGTCGCTGCGCCCCAAGAGAGCGAGGGCGCGAACAGCGACATCGGCGCCCTTAAGTGGCTGGATTCGACCAACGAAAAGCAGCAGTGGCCCAGCGAGATCGCCATGCCCAATAGCGTTGCGTGCACCGTGGCGAGGTCCGGGTGAAAAAAACGCGTGGTCAACGCCGGGCGGCACAATTTCAATGCGGTCACACGGAGCGTCGTACAGCCGTTGCAGTTGATTTTGTTCGGCTAGGCAACTGGCTAGCACCACATCGCTACAGCCAATGACGCCGCGCTCAGCTTCTGCTCGCGAGTCGGGTTCGGGGTCGCCGGATTCGGTTTTTACCAGAGCCAACGTGTGAAAAGTTGACACCAGAGGGACGCCCAAATCGTGTTTGAGGCGGTGCCCGACCACTCCGCTAAGCCAATAGTTGGCGTGAATGACGTCGACGCCACCGTGGGATTCGATATGCGAGCGCACGTTGGCCGTGAACTCGTCGACAACGTCAGGCAGGCGCTCTTTTGGAAGATCGCATGGTCCAGCGTCGATATGTACCACTCGATAGCCGGGCTCGACGACGACGTATTTGGGCGCGTTGGGCTCAGTGCGGCGCACATACACGTCGCACTCCAAACCAGCGTGGGCCAAGCTGGTGACCAACTCTCGCACGTAGACGTTCATTCCGCCGGCATCGCCTGACCCGGGTTGCAGTAGTGGGGAAGTGTGCATACTGAGCATGGCGACGCGACGCAGCATTAGTGTTGGGCTGCCGTCGTGGAGTTTGGCGAACCTGGATTGTGTTCTGCCCGAAAGGCGTCGTAAATCCTCATGAGGGATTGGCGTTGCTCAGTTGTGAGTTCTGGGTCATTGGCAATCGCGATACGCGCTGACGCAGTTGGCGCTATGTCTTCGAGCATGCCGGCGCGTTGGTACAAAGTTTCGGCAGAGATGCGCAGCGCCTTGGCCAGCTGCTGCAAAATTTCGGCTGACGGTTTGCGCAGCCCGCGTTCAATTTGGCTCAAATACGGATTGGATACTCCGGCTACGTCGGCCAGTTTGCGGACAGACATTTCGGCCAAGTTTCGTTGATCGCGTATAAACGCACCGAGGTCGCCAAGTCGTTTGTCAAGTTCTTGACGCATGTGGCATCACCCCTTGAATCGACTGATCGTGGCAGAACTCTTCACGGGATTAGTCGTGGAGCAGTTTGTCGACGGTGGCTTCGCCGGTGCGATACCTGCGCACCAATTCGGCTTGCATTTCGTCGATTCGGTCGTGCAATTGGCGGCGGACCGTGGACAATTTGGCTTCGAAACCGCCCAGTTCGGCGGCGGCGATTCGCAGCTGATCGTCGCTACGTTCGGGGAGCTCATTGAGATCGTGGGTACTCATCAAAACGTTGAGTTCATGACCGAGCGAGCCGGTATCGTCGTCAGGTGCCGACGGATTGGTGAAGCGGCCTCCAGTGCCCGTGGCTACGCGACTCGAGAGCAACTGGGGCAGGCGCGCTACGAGGTCACTGAGGTCATCTCGATCGCCCCCTGAGCGTCGCCGTTCGAGCTCGCCGACAACGATGTCGAGTTCGCCTTGGACGACGCGACGCAGATACGACAGTGTCTCTTCGACGTGCTGGCATTCGCTGCGGCGCGCTCGGAGCTCGGCAAGGTCGAGCGCGGTGACCTGACCCAAATAGGTGCGGGACGTCACCGTGGCGAGAAGTTGGTCAAACATGATTCCCAAGAGTACTCAGCCTCCCGACACAGGTGGCAGCACGGCAATTTCGTCGGTGCTCGAAATGGGTTGTTGACGTCCGCACGGTTCGCCGTTGCACCACACTTTTGAATTTGCCAATACGACATCAAAATTCTCGCCGAACCGCTCTACCGCAGCATCGAGTAAGGCGCCAACAGTTGGCTCGTCGAACGCGGCTGTACGCGTGCCCGCGGCGAGGCGGGCGCTCGCGAACAGTCGAAGGGTGGCCATAGCTGCCACGATATTCGGATGACTCGCTTTTTACTCATCCGTCATGGTCAATCTGAGTGGAACGAACTTGGCAAGTGGCAAGGCCACGCGGATCCACCATTGACCGATTTCGGCCGCAGTCAGGCCGTTGCAGCGGCGGCGGCGCTCGGGATGGTCGACGCGGTTGTCACGAGCGACCTCGAACGGGCTACCGAGACTGCTCAAATTATTGCGGACCTGATTGGGGTGGGTCCGGTCATTACAACGCAACTGTTGCGCGAACGCGATGCCGGCGAGTGGGAAGGGATGACTCGTGCCCAGATCGAGGCCGCATTTCCCGGATGGCTGGCCGACCGTCGCTGGCCAGAGTCGTTTGAATCCAGCGAAAGTGCTGCTCATCGCGCATTCGCCGTTTTAGGCAAAGTAGCCGAGGAATTTCCGAACGGCGAAGTGCTCGTTGTGACCCACGGCGGCGTGATAGTGGGTATTGAGGAACAACTCACGGGCACGCTGCAGCGGTTGTTTGGCAACTTGGGGGGCGTGTGGATTCAATTTCTCCCAGATGGCCAATTTGTCATGGGAGACGCCGTGGAGCTGCTCGACGAGTCGCTCAGGACAGGCTCGCGGCAGCTCTAAAATTAGCTAGCTGTGGATGCCCCAAAAGTGTGGCCGAGTCGAGTCCGTTTCGTGTGTAGGTACGCCGCGTTGTGAGCCGTGTGACCGACAATGAGTGGTTCGACGTGTTGAATGCGAATTCCGTGTTGGGCAACTGCGGCGACTTTTGCGGGGTTGTTGGTCAGCATCGTGATGTCATTGAAACCCAACTCGTGCAGGATCGCCGC
>JAYWAI010000461.1:0-3221 GCA_043782545.1 Acidimicrobiia bacterium | reverse complement strand
ACCGGTGTGTTGTTGGATTTCGTGGTGTGGTGAAAAGGTTTGTGCCGAATCTTGTTTTTGAGCTTGTGTAACTGGCCAGAAAGTTTGTCGACGACGAGATCCACTGCGGTGAGCGGATCGGGAGCGGCAACCTTGGCCCTCACATGATGGCCGTGGCCCTCAAGAGTGACTTCGCACAAGTCCTTATTGGCAATACGGGGATTCTTTTCCTCCCAAAAATGCACATCGGCATGATCCATACCGTTGAGGTATTTGGTCAGCCGAGTGATCTTTTCTTCGGTTGCTGCCCGAAGTGCAGGAGTAATCTCCACATTCCTTCCGCTCACGCTTATTTCCACACGTGACCCCTTCTGTTTAGGCCCTATGCAGAACGCACAGAGCGTTACAACTAGATGAACGTCACCTTACGACGAGAACTTAACCATTACTAGGCATGGTCGATTATTTCCGGAAATCAACGCCTGGCGTGGTGCCCTAACGGCGTGCGAGCGGCCGTCACCAGCACCACGTTCACGGCACCGCTAGATCTCAAAGCAACCGCGGCGTTTCGAAGTGTGACGCCGGTGGTCACCACATCGTCGACCACCAGGACACGTCTCGACAACGCGCCCCGGCGTGCCACCAACGTGGGCCCGATGGCTCTTTGCGCCTTATTCCGCCCCGTTTGAGCATCATCATATGGTCGAGCGAGCAACCGTCGTGCGGGCAATCGCAATTGGCGCGCCACCGATTTAGCCAGCAGAGCGCCATGATCAAAACCACGCTCGCGATGGTGGCGAGCCGTGGTTGGCACCCACGTGACGACGTCAATTTCATCGGACTCAACTAGGCCAGCGACCTGGTGGGCCAGGTAGGCCAAGGCGTCTCGATGATTGCGATATTTCAAACGCGCCACCAGCTCGCGCGCAACACCTTCGTAACACAACGCCGAACGAATGCCATCAGGGCCCGGCGTCGCTCGGCGCACCTGGGCGCCACAATCCGTACACGGTGAGGGCCCAACAACCAGGCAATAGGTACATCTCGAGGGCAGAAAACTGAGCACGGCGTCACCCTAACGAGAGGGTGTAACACCCCTGTCTCGCTCAACAGACCAGCCCGAATTAGCCCGGCAGGGCGACTGACTTTTGGCGGGCCCGCACCGCGGCAAACCGTCCCTCCACGATCTCGCCAAACTCGTCGTCGGTAAAGCAATACAGCTCCTTGGCCCGCACCGCGGCGACGACCAAATCACCCACGTAGCGCGGCGGGTGACCATTGGCCACAACATCGAGCGGCAACCCCATTTCACCCACCGGGGCTTCAACTGCACCACCGAATTCGGCTGGTCGATTGCGGCCAGAGGACAAAATTTTGGTGTTGACCCAGCCGGGGCAGAGCGCCGTCGCCGACACCTTCGAGCCAATCATCATGAGGTCGTACGCCAGCGTCTCGGTGATGGCCACGGCAGCCTGCTTCGAGGCGTTGTAAGGCCCCATGCCAGGGCCAGACAAAAACCCAGCCATTGAGGCCGTATTGACAATGACACCCTCATCGCCGCCTTCAATCATGCGAGGCACGAACGCGGCAATGCCATGCACGATGCCCATCACGTTGACCTCGAGCACCCACTTCCAATCATTCATGGGTACTTCCCACAGCGGCCCGCCGGCACCGACGCCGGCGTTGTTGCACACCACGTGCGCCGCCCCGTAGACCTCATAGGTGCGTTCGGCGAGAGCTTCAACCGATTCAGCTGAGCGCACGTCACACTCGGCCTCGAGGACCTCCACACCGGCCTCTCGCAGCTCGCCGGCAGTGGCGTGCAATGCCGCTTTTTCGACATCGGACAACACGAGTTTCATCCCGTGCGCGGCGAACGCCTCGGCCATCCCTTTACCGATGCCCGAGGCGCCCCCTGTGATAACTGCAATTTTTCCAGCCAGATCGTTCATCTGGCTGACCTTACCGGAGGCCGCTGGAACTCCGCCATACGAACGGCAACAAGCCATTCGCCCGCTGATGAGCGAGCGCGCCCCGATTTAGTAGCGGTAGTGTTCCGACTTGTAGGGGCCCGATGCTGGGAAACCCATGTAGTCGGCTTGCTTCTTGTCGAGCACGGTGAGCTTGACACCGAGAGCATCCAGATGCAGACGAGCCACCTCTTCGTCAAGTTCCTTGGGCAGTGTATACACCTGGCCTGCTTCGTATTCGCCGGCGTTGGCGTGCAGCGCCATTTGCGCCAACACCTGGTTGGTGAATGAGCACGACATGACAAAGCTGGGGTGGCCCGTGGCGCAACCCAAGTTGAGCAAACGGCCTTCGGCCAGCACGATCACCGAGTGACCGTCGGGAAATACGTACTCATCAACTTGGGGCTTGATGTTGCTGCGCTGCACGTCGCTCATGCGGTTGAGGCTCGCCATATCGATCTCGTTGTCGAAGTGACCAATGTTGCCCACGATGGCTTGGTGCTTCATTTTGGCCATGTGCTCTGCCGTGATTACGTTCACACAGCCAGTGGCGGTAATGAACATGTCCGCGGTCTCCATCACGCTTTCAAGTGTGGTGACTTGGAAGCCTTCCATGGCGGCCTGGAGAGCGCAGATCGGGTCGATCTCGGTGATGATCACGCGAGCACCTTGGCCCTTGAGCGAGGCCGCGCATCCCTTGCCCACGTCGCCGTAGCCCATGACAACAGCGACCTTGCCGCCGATCATCACGTCGGTAGCCCGGCAGATGCCGTCGACTAGTGAGTGACGGCAGCCGTAGAGGTTGTCGAACTTGGACTTCGTGACCGAGTCGTTGACGTTGATGGCCGGCACCTTGAGCGAACCGTTGTCACGCATTTGGTACAAGCGATGCACGCCAGTGGTGGTCTCTTCTGAGACGCCACGCCAGGCTGAAGAAACGGTGCCCCACTTCGTGGGCGTGTTTGCCAGCGAAGCGCGAAGCGTGTTGAGGATGACGGTGTATTCCTCGGAGTCGTCGTCGGAGTCCGGTGGCACTGCGCCGGCGAGTTCGAATTCGGCACCCTTGTGCACGAGCAACGTGGCGTCGCCACCGTCGTCAAGAATCAGGTTCGGGCCGCCGGTCGGTGTGCTGGTGCCCCAGTCGAGGGCTTGCTCAGTGCACCACCAATACTCTTCGAGACTCTCGCCCTTCCAGGCATACACGGGCACGCCTCGAGGTTGATCCATGGTGCCTTCTGGGCCTACGGCAATGGCGGCAGCGGCGTGGTC
>JAYWAI010000460.1:0-3243 GCA_043782545.1 Acidimicrobiia bacterium | reverse complement strand
GCGATGGCCGCGTGTCTGAGACGGCACTCGACACTCTTGCGGGACGGATGATCAATGTGTTTGCACGTCTCAATGCGTGGAACGACGAGCCGGCCCGTGAGCTCTCGATCGATCGAGCCGAACATCGGGCACTGGCGCGGCGAGCATCAGCCGATGCCATGGTGTTGTTGCGCAACGAACCAGTCGGTGTCGGGCCAGTGCTACCTCTTGACTTGTCCACTATTCGGTCGATTGCCGTGATTGGGCCCAACGCCTCACGCGCGCAAATCATGGGAGGCGGCTCGGCGAACCTGCGGCCATTCCATCGCACAAGCCCGCTCGACGCGCTCCGAGCGCGGTTGGGAGACCACGTCGACATTTCATATTCCACGGGGTGCACGATCGACAAATCGACGCCGGTGCTCACGGGCCTCGAACTGATGTCGCCAGAAGGCGAACCTGGTTTTACGATCGAAGTATTCGACAACGTGACGTGGTCGGGTGTAGTTGTCGGCGTGACCAATCGCGACACGGGGCGATTGTTTCTCAACGATGCTCCGATTGCCGGCGTGAAATTAGAGTCGTATTCGGCTCGGGCACACGCCACATTTACGCCGCACGAATCGGGCGAGTACGCGCTGGAAATGATGCAGGTCTCGCCAACGCGCGTGTTGATCGACGGCGAAGTCGTCATCGATGGCATCACCACCAAACCTCCGTCGGGTACAGCGTTCTTCGGCTTTGGTTCGGTGCCGATGCGACACAACATCACTATGACGAGGGGTCGCGCCTACCACCTGACGGTCGAAATACTCGGTGAAACTGTCATCTTTTTGGCTGGCGGCGACCTGCGGCTCCAACGCCCAGTCGATGCCAATGCCATGGCCGCGGCAGTTACCGCCACGGCCGCCGCCGACGTCGCAATCGTGGTCGTGGGCACCAACGACGACTGGGAAACCGAAGGCGAAGATCGCACGACGCTCATGCTTCCCGGTGAGCAGGATGCGCTGGTAGCGGCAGTCGTGGCCGCCAATCCCCGTACTGTCGTCGTGGTCAATACAGGCTCGCCGGTCACCATGCCGTGGGCGAATGACGTGCCCGCGATCGTGCAGTCGTGGTTCGGTGGCCAAGAAATGGCCGACGCATTAGTGGATGTGTTGATGGGCCACACCGACCCTGGTGGCCGACTGCCAACGACCTTTCCCCAACGAATCGAACACACGCCGTCGTTTGGAAATTTCCCCGGAGACAATGGCGCGGTGGCGTACGCAGAAAGTATCTACATGGGCTACCGCTGGTACGACAGCCGTCACTTGCCGGTGTTGTTCCCGTTTGGGCACGGCCTGTCGTACACGAGTTTCGAGATCGGGTCGCCAGTGCTCGACACGGTCAGCGCACCTGTTGGTGACACCATCACGGTGCGCGTGCCGGTGACCAACGTTGGGCACCGAGATGGCGCTCACGTCGTGCAGTGTTACGTGCGCCCGCATCAGTCGCGAATCGCCCGTCCCGATCAAGAACTCAAGGCGTTCGCGAAGGTCGCTTTGGCTCCTGGCGAGACAACCACGGTGACCCTGACGTTGGATTCTCGGGCTTTTGCATATTGGGACCCGGCGCAACCCGAGTGGCCCGAGTTGCAAGCTGCCACGAAAGCAACGCTGCCGCAACTGCAATATCAACGGCGTCGCACCGAGCCGGGCTGGACGGTCGACCCCGGCCGCTACGACATCGCCGTCGGGCACAGTTCAGCCAACATCGCCGGTATCGCCAACGTCGAATTCACGGCTGGCTCAGGCGCGTAGAGCGCTGAGTACCTGCGTCGAGTCGGTGATCGAGGCAAACAACAGTTGTAACGCGAGCAGCGTTGCTTCTTGGTTGGAGCGGGCCAGTCCACTACCGATCGGCTCGGCAACACAGTCTTCAACAATTAGGCAGTGGTAGTCACGAAACATGGCGTCACGCACCGTCGAGTCGACGCAGATACTGGTCGTTGCTCCAACGAATACCAACGTGGAGATGTCGAGTGCTCTCAACTCGGCGTCCAGATTGGTTTCGAAAAAGCCACTAAAGCGATGTTTGTACATCACGATGTCCGAAGCGTCAGGCCCGAGTTCGTCGATGATGTCAGTATTCCAGGTATCGCGAATAAATATCCGGCTTGGTGACCCGTTGGGTGCGGTGACTTCGTTGCCTGCACCTAAGGGAAGGTGTTTGATCCAGGTCGGGGAGTTCGGCGCACCAGCGTCACTGAGATCGGGGAGAAACCCCATCTTAAGGAACACGACTTTCATGCCTGCGGCGCGGCCAATGTCGATCACGTTTCGAGTTGGTTTAATGGCAGCTCGGATTGTCGAGATGTCGATCCCAGCCCGCTCAAAGGCACCACCGACGGCGGCAAATTCGTTTTGCATATCGACGACAATCACGGCCGTGCGAGCCGGGTCGAGCGTCACGGTTTCAGGCCGTGCGGGGATTGACACATTCACTTTTGCTGATCGACCACGGGCTGAGAGCACAGATCAAGAACGATCGTGGCGATGAGCGATGGGTTGCTCATCATGGTGAGGCCAGCCATTGAGCGTCCGACAAGTACGACTTCGTCGATCCCGTTGTGGTTGATTTGGCGCACCGCGCTACTTTAGAGAAACGCAGCGGTTGAGCCCGATACTGGCATGGGGGCTTGGCCCAGTTTGCGATGATCCCACGAGCGCGTGCGCACCGGGTCGATACGCACCACGGCGCGCTTGTTCATCATCATTTCTACGTACGGACGCATCTCTTTGTTGTACGGCATCTGGTACCGCTCAAACACGCTGATGCCCGCAGCCCAGTACTCGTCGTCCGTGAGATCTTCAATGATGGTGGCGATTCCTTCGATCGATACGCCACGCAATTGGTCGTAGCTGTGACCGGCTTCGACCGAGCACACGATGCGCGGATCGCGTTTGAGGTTGACGGCTTTTTGCGACTTGGCTTTCGTCTCAAAGTAGATCTTCCCGTCGATGATGCCGTACCACATGGCCACCAGATGGGGCAGACCGGTGGCCCCGATGGTGGCCATGGTCGCGATGCGACTCTCGGCCAGAAACGTGGCTATTTCGTCGCTCGACATCGTGATTTGATTGCGCTGGTTTTGTCCCATGACACTCCCTGAAATTGTTCGGCGATCTTATAGCCAAGCGGTCAGCCGTTGGGCAGGACCATCAATTTTTGGAGCCCGCGGAACAGTGCATTGGGTGTGTACACAAATTCTTGGTCGGGGAC
>JAYWAI010000459.1:0-3250 GCA_043782545.1 Acidimicrobiia bacterium | reverse complement strand
GCTGACGTTACCCGTCGGTTCCAATTTGATGACATCTACCTATTCCGCTGCGAGTCATCGGGCATGATGATGGCCGGGTAGTTGGAGGAGGGCGTTTTCGTGGTGCGAGAAATATTGAGTTTGCCGAGCCGTGGGCGACATGCGGCTGGGCGGCGGGGGTCAAACCGGGCGGGTTTGCTGCGGCGTCGAGCGGCCGCGGTGACGTCGTTGGCGGCGATTTTGAGCGGAACCATTTTGATGGTCTCCCCCGCGCTGGGCGCTGACACCGCAGCGCAACAACAGGTCGGCGGGTTCGTCTTTGACGATAAAAACGTTGACGGAATCTTTCAAGGATATGCCAGCGGTGATGCGAATGAGCCTGGCGTAAACGGCGTCACTGTTACCGCTTTTTCAGGCGACAACGTCGTGGTCGGTACCGACGTGACCCACATGGTCAACAAGCATAAGGGCGCTTGGGCAATCGACGTTTCGACGATCGTGCGTATCGAGTTCACCAAGTTTCCCGGCGGGTACGTATCGTCAATTCACGGACCCAATCCGTCGCCCGACGGTGACGATTCGGGTACCGCTGTGCAGTTCGCGTCGCCCGATGACACCCATGTCAACTTCGGCGTCCGGTCCGACAAGACATCGAAGTGCGACGATCAATCAAATAGTGACAACAACGAACGCGACCGAGCTCGGCTAATCAAGACGGGCCGTGAGTCACAGGATCGCCACGACGACGGCGGTACAGGCAGTGCAGGCACCGAGGGCGACTCGTGTGCCAAACCGAAGACCGAAATCGGCAATTGGGTGTGGCGAGATACGAACGGCAATGGCATCCAAGACCCGGGCGAGCAAGGCATTGGCGGCGTCACCGTCAATCTCTATGACTCTGGCGACAATCTCGTCGACTCGGCAATCACCGATCCGACCGGGTTGTACTACTTCTTGATCGACCCGACTGTGCCGCACACGATCCGGCTCGACAACGGCGACGACCTGCTTGCTGGTGGGCCACTCGACGAACTGCAACCATCGCCGATTATGATTGACGGGGCAGCGGGAGCGTTGCACGATGCAAATGATCCGACCGGTACATCAGTGCCAACTGGCGTTGTTGGTGCGAGCGATCACAGCTTCGATTTCGGTTTCTACCGAGCGTCGTTGGATGTCGTCAAGGAAGTTCTGGATGTCACTGCGGGACAGTGGCGTGACGCGAACTCATTAGATGATGCACCGGTTCTGGCCGTGGGCAGCGCAGCGTTGTATCGCTTCACGATCACCAACACGGGCGATGTGGCATTGGCCGGCATCACTGTTTCCGACCCGTATTGCACGTCAGCAATTGTGCCGTTACCCGTCGACGTGAGCATTCGGGCGGGCGAGTCGTTGGTGTTCAATTGCCTGCACGCTCCGCTCACCAAAGCCGACGATGGTCATGTCAACACTGTGACTGTGTCAGGCGCTACGCCAGCTTCGACCGATGGCGAAACCGTCGGCCAGCCAATCGACGGTGGTGTGGCGTTGCCGGAGCACACCGATATCGCCACTATCACGGTGCTTGAACCGGCCGTCACGGTACGCAAATTCGTGCTTGCCCACGGTGGCGACGCCACGAACACCACCGGAGCGAGCGTGACGCCCGGCGACTTCGGCCCGAACAATCAATGGGTCGACGGCGACACCATCGGGGCTGCCGCGTTGCTCAGCGTCGGCGACACGCCGACCTGGCTCATCGTCGTCACTAACACTGGCGAGACCGACCTGTCTGATATATCAATTGGTGATGCCGTCGTGCCTGAGTGCGCTTCACCGATTGGCTTCCTCGCTCCTGGCGACACGCAAACCGTCACGTGTACGTCACCGGCCATTGCTGCATTTACCGGGGTAACGAACGCGGCCCATGCCACGGCCACGCCCACCGTTGGCGAAATGCCGTTTCCCAATGTAGACGAAGGCAACCTCACGATTGACTCCAACGAAAACCCGGCATCGTACAAAGTTGCTCATCCCGGCGTTGATATTCGCAAGCGTCTTAAAGACGTTGGCGATCCGAAAACTCCAGACATGATTTCCGTGGTGGCTGGCGGGTCGGCGACCTTCCCGATCGTGGTCACCAACACTGGCAACGTGGCACTACACAATGTCGCCGTCACCGATGCTGTGCATCCCGCATGTTCGGTTGTCGTTGGCGATCTGGCCATCGGCGAATCGCACTCGTACGACTGCACCGTCGACGGCATTGACAAGAGTGCGATCGACACGGCCGCCGTCGCGGCCGTCGATCCCAACGGTGAGAAGGTCGGCGACACCGACCGGCTCGACATTCGTGCCGTTCCGGTAGGGTTAACAATTACGAAAAAGGTTCGTTTACGTGATTCTGGAAACTCGTTTGCCAAGACGGCGACGGTGCCAGTTTTGGGCGTTGCCCAATGGGAAATCGTGGTGACGAATAGCTCGGCAGTCGATATCGCAACAGATGGCGCTCTCGTGAATCCAAAATTCACTGACGTCGTGTTGGCTGATTGCGCGACGGCGCTGGATCAGGCGGTCGCCGGCTACGACGGTCAACCGGCCAAAGGTCGCCCGGCTTGGGTTGGCAGCACCGACACCTACCTATTGCAGGGCGACTCGATCGCTGTCACCTGCGACCTTCCTATCGACTCCGCCAACGGAGCAACCGGCCACATCACGAATACCATCGACGCCAGTGCGATAACCAAGATCGGTGCCTCCGTTTCGGCCACTGACAGCGCGCAGGTGGTAATTCCGCACGTGTCGGTGCGAATCATCAAAGAGGTCTTCGATCTCAATGGTCAGCCCGCCAAGACCGCTACGTTGACTGCCGGGAAAGACGTCGTCTGGAAGATAACGGTGCTCAACAACGGGCTCGACGCGCTGCTGGATACTGCAGTCGCTGATGGTAATGCTCCGAACTGCGCCGTGAACCTGGGCACCATGGTGAGTGGCGACGCGCAAACGTACGTGTGTACATCGAGCAAATTCGTAACCGACATCACGAACACGGCTACCGCCTCTGGGCACGGAGCCGATGGTGAGAAAGTTTCAGCAACCGATTCGGCGACGGCAACAGCGGTGAGTGCCGGTATCTCGATTCTGAAAGAAGTCTTCGACCCGGTGACGTCGACGTGGAAAGACGGCGATTCGATCGCGGGATCGCCCGGCTCCAACCTGGGCGACGCCGGCTCATTTGGCGTGGGCGGCACGGCCCAATTCCGGGTGACCGTTGCTAACACCGGACACG
>JAYWAI010000458.1:0-3255 GCA_043782545.1 Acidimicrobiia bacterium | reverse complement strand
GATCGTCTTCGACTCTGGCATATTCGTCAAAGAACGCCAGCAGTTTCGCGAGGGGTGTCGGCGCTACTTTCAAGTGTGCCCGGGCCAGTTCCAGATCGTTGCCGGCGGCCTGAGCGAACGCAGCGGCTAGCACGTCGTCCATATTGTCGAAGTAATGATGGATAAGCCCGCTCGAAGAGCCCATCTCGATGGCGACATCTCGCACGGTCGTGGATGCCAGGCCTTTGCGTATGGCAACCGACAAGGCAGCGTCGATTATGGCTTGGCGGCGATCTTCGGGACGCAGACGACTCACGAGCAATGACTCTAGATGCTCGCCGAGCTGCGATGACGCGTTGTTGAACACATGGGCGACCACACGCACTGGATGTCACGGCGCTTATTGCGCAGTTGTCCAATAACGAAGTAGCCTCGCCGCATGTCGATCTCCAACGCCTATCAATCCGGCGTCGTTCAAACCACGCCGTTCTTTGATCGGCTCGGGCCACTCAATCAGACGCACCTGTGGAGCCACTGGTCGGGCTACCTGGCGGCTCGCAAATATCAGATGTCGGAAAAGTTTGAGTACTTCGCGGTGCGTAACACGGCTGGCTTCATCGATACGTCTCCGTTGTACAAGTACACGATTTCGGGTGCCGATGCTGAGCGATTCTTGTGCGGCGTAATGGCACGTGACATTCGCCAGTGTCGCGATGGCCAAGCGCAGTACACGTTGTGGTGCGATGACCGCGGCTTCGTGATCGAAGATGGCGTGGTGTTGCGATTCAGCAGCGATCACTTCATGCTCACGTCAGCCGAACCCAACTTGGCGTACTTCACCAAGCTCATTGGCAACCTCAACGTGGTCGTCGCCGATGTGTCGGCCGACTATGGTGCGCTGGCTTTTCAGGGTCCCAAGTCGCGCGAAATACTGGCCAAGCTGGTGCCCGAAGTCGCCGAGCTGGGTTTCTTTCATCACACGTACGCCACTATTGCCGGCTGTACCGTGCTCATTTCGCGCACCGGCTACACCGGCGATTTGGGTTACGAAATATGGGTCGAAACGCCCGACGCCTGCACTGTTTTCGACGCCCTGCAACAAGCAGCCGAGGGCTACCACGTGCTGCCGGTAGGCATGAACGCGCTCTTGATGACGCGCATCGAAGCCGGCCTGGTGCTCATCGACGCCGACTTTCATTCGAGCCGTTTTTCGTTTACCGATGAAGAAATCTCGACACCCATCGAACTCGGTTTCGGTTGGATGTTTAAAGACATCGAAACCACCGATCGGCACTTCATTGGCAAGAAGGCCATCCGTCACGAATTGGCCAACAAGGCCAGCCGATGGCGCATGGTGGGCCTCCACATCGATCATCAACATTGGGACCGGCTCTACAGCGCGGCGGGCCTCATCCCTCCCAAAAGCGAAGAACCCATCGTGTACGAAATGCTGCTCTACGACGACGACATGCAGCGCGTTGGCTATACCACCAGTTTCATGTATTCACCGATGCTCCAGCGCCACATTGCGATGGCGCGCGTCCGCCCGCACTTGGCCACGCCTGGCTCCAAGGTGAATCTCGAAGTGACTATTAACCACAAATATCAAACTGTGGGGGCCACCGTGGCCCGCCCGCCGTTGTTCAACCCCGCACGAAAGACTGCGTAATCGCCATGACCGTAGACAAAAATTACGACGCCATCATCGTGGGCGGTGGCCACAACGGCCTGACCAACGGGGCATATCTCGCCAAGGCTGGGCTGCGCACACTGATTATCGAGAAGCGACATTTGGTGGGTGGCGCGGCCATCACTGAAGAACTCGTGCCCGGTTTTCAATTCACCACATTTTCGTACGCGCTGAGCCTTTTGCGCCCCGACATTGTGCATGATTTGGAGCTCCCCAAGCACGGTTTCATGCCCATTCAAATGCCCACCAATTTCGCCCCCATGGAAAATGGCGACTACTTGTTGCAGGGCACCGATCGGGATCTGAACCTCAAAGAAATCGCCCGCCATTCCAAGCACGACGCCGACGCAATGGATCAGTACGATCATGATTTGGCCCAAGTGTGGCAAGCACTCAAGCCGCTCATGGATACCGTACCGCCCAACCTTTTCAGCAACGATGCCGACAATTTGTTGGCGCTCGCCGACTTGGCCAAGCGTCTCAAAAATCTTCCGAAACGCACGCTCACCAACATCATCCGGTTGCTCACTGGCAGCGCCGCTGACTTCCTGGATGACTATTTCGAAAGCGATATCGTGAAGGGCTCGATGTCGTCATCCAGTATTATCGGCTCCAAAGTGGGGCCGATGTCGCAAGGCTCCGGGCTGGTGTTGTTGTTCCATTCGATGGGTGAGCACGACGGTAGCTACGGCACATGGGCGTTCCACAAAGGCGGCAATGGTGGCTTCACGAAAGTGCTCGCTCGAGCCGCACTGGCATACGGCGCCGAGATCATGCTCGATACCGACGTTGCCAATGTGATCACCAGCAACGGTCGCGCCACCGGTGTTGCGCTGCGCGACGGCACCGAATTTCACGCACCCGTGGTGGTGAGCGCGCTCGACCCCCGCCGCACTTTTACCCAACTTGTGGACCCACGCGAGTTGCCCACCGATCTTGTGGAAGATATCGGTCGGTTCAAATTTCAAGGCACGTCGGCCAAAGTGAACTTCGCCCTCGACGGCCTGCCGGTGTACCCCGCGCTCGCCGGGCGCACCGATCACTACCGCGGCTTCACCAATATCGGGCCTTCGATGGAATACCTCGAGCGGGCCTTTGACGACGCCAAGTACGGCTGGTATTCCAAGCGTCCCTACATCGATGCGTGCATCCAGTCAACCGTCGATCCCGATATGGCGCCTCCTGGCAAGCACGTGATGAGTTGCTTCATTCAGTACGCGCCGTACCATCTCAAGGGCAGCGATTGGGACACCGAACGCAACAACTTTGGCGACAATGTACAGGCCACCCTGGAGTCGTTTTTACCCCGCGTCGGCGACTTGGTGTTGCATCGTGAAGTCGTTACTCCGCTTGACATCGAGCGTGTTGTGGGCCTGAGCGAAGGCAACATTTTCGGAGGCGAATTCTTGGCTCCACAAATGTTTTTCTTCCGTCCTGCCGGCGGCTGGAATCAATACCGCACGCCGATCGATGGCTACTACCAATGCGGTTCAGGCACGCATCCTGGCGGCTGCGTCACCGGTGGCCCTGGCAAGCTGGCCTCGCAGCAAATTCTGAAAGACTGGGCTGCCCGTTAACGCCTCTAG
>JAYWAI010000457.1:0-8607 GCA_043782545.1 Acidimicrobiia bacterium | reverse complement strand
CCCTGCACGTATTTCCGTCGTGGTGCCGGTGCTCAACAATGCCTCGGGACTTGATCGATTGCTGCAACACCTCGTGAGCATCCCTGTCATCGTCGTCGACGATGTGTCGGGCCCAATGCAACACAACGCGATCGCCGAATTATGTGAGTCTCGCGACGTCACGCTGATCACACACGTCACCAACCGTGGCCCTGCTGCGGCCAGAAACACCGGCTGGCATGCGTCCAGCACGAGCACTGATTTCGTGTGCTTTATCGACTCCGACGCCATCGTCGATTCGGAAAACATTCGACGGCTTGCCGCCCATTTCGCGGACCCCGATGTGGTCGCCGCCGCACCCCGAATAGTTGCCTTTTCAACCAACACGGCGAGCACTGCAACGCAACGATACGAAAACAGACACAGCCCGCTCGACATCGGCGATCGTGCCGCTCACGTCGCTGCGCTCACCCGCGTCGCCTACGTGCCGTCAACTTGCCTCATCGTCACGAAAGCAGCCCTCGCACAGACGCAGGGCTTCGATGAATCAATGCGATTCGGCGAAGATGTGGACCTCGTGTGGCGCCTCGGTCAAATCGGCTCGGTGCGCTACGACCCGGAAGCAACCGTCCAACACGAACATCCAGCCACGCTGGCCGCGCTCGTCAAACGCCGCATCGGATATGGCTCCAGCGCTGCCGCGCTCACAAAGAGGCACCCCAAAAACGTTGCCCCGGCCAACTGTTCGGCCTACACCGCGGCGGCGTGGGCTGCCATTGCGACCGGACACCCAATTGTGGCCGCGGCCACCATGGCGGCCACCGCGGCGCAGCTCCCCAAAAAACTCACCGACGTCCCCAAAAACGATGCCATCAAGCTGGCCATGACAGGTCACCTCAAAGCCTGGCAAATGTTCACCAGTGCCACACGCAGGGCATGGCTCCCACTGATCCTCGTGGCCGCCATACGCAGCAAGCACGCACGCCGATGGCTCTTGCTAAGTCTCATCACCGTCAAGCCACTCAAGGCCATCGACGACGTGGCGTATTGCGTGGGCGTCTACAAGGGATGTTGGCAAGAAAAATCGTTAGCTGCCATCGTTCCCAAATTCTCGCAATGGCCTCCACGACGCGACGCAGGGCCGGCCACCAGCGGCGACCAAAGCGCTCCGCCTCGCCAAATCGCGGTCGATTCGACTACAAAGAACGAACCATGACTGCATACGATCCGCTCCAACTTCTGGAGCACCTCGGGCGAGACATTGTGGGCCTACGGCGTGAAGCCGAAGTGCTCGCCGTAGCGCTCGCCACCAAACGGCACATCGTGCTCGAAGGCCCACCCGGCACCGGCAAGTCCACTCTGTTACGCACTGTCGCCAGCGCAGCGGGCGTTGGGTTCGAATTTGTGGAAGGCAACGCTGAGCTCACCCCTGGCCGTCTCGTGGGTCATCACGACCCAGCTGTGGTGCTCGACCGTGGCTACGTGGTCGACGCATTCGTGCCAGGGCCACTCGTCGACGCGCTCACGGAAGGCCGGGTGTTGTACCTCGAGGAACTCAACCGCATCCCCGAAGAAACACTCAACGTTCTCATCACCGCGTTGGCCGAAGGCGAAATTCACGTGCCACGATTCGGCCATGTGAAGGCTCACGAAAACTTTCGTTTCGTGGCCGCGATGAACCCATTTGATGCCATTGGCACCCAGCGCGTGGCCCAAGCTATCTATGACCGCATGTGCCGCATTTCAATTGGTTACCAAGACGAAATCCAGGAAACGGCCATCACCACCAAGGTGACGGGCGTCGAGAGTGACCTCAGCAAATTTGCCACCCAACTCGTTCGTGCCACTCGTGAACATCGCGATGTTCGCACCGGTTCCAGCGTGCGTGGCTCGATCGATTTCGTGTCCGTGGCCGGCGGTCTGGCCATGCTGCGCAACGAGCAACTCGCCATTCGAAAGGCGCACCACGAAACGCTTCTCGACGCCGCCAACGCCGCGCTCAGCGGCCGCATCCGTGTCGACGATGGCGTGAATCGTACGCCGGAAGAAATCGTGGCCGAGATACTTGCCCAGCTGCTTGAAAAGTGGGACCCGGAGCCCGACTCGGGAAAAGCTGACGGCTCTGCTCTCCGCGCTCCGCAAGCGCCCGGGCAGAGCCGAATCCTCGAAGGTGCCGACGTCGACAAAGCAGTAGCCGACGCCAGCAGACGCACCACGAGTCGTAGCGAAATGCAACGCCGCCACGAAGGCTTCGACGAGGTGTCGCCCGAAGTTGGCGTACTTGACGAAGAAATGTTCGACGAGCTCCTGGAAACTGACCCCGATCAAGCGGTCGCCATGCTCGCCGACCTCGCCACAACGACCGACCCACTCCTGCGAGCCCACGCTCGCAAGCTGGCCGCAAGGGTTTTCATTCGGCTCGGAGTTCGCACTGGTCACAAGGCCCGTGGTCTTCGCCACCTCAAGCCGCAAACTCGCCGGCTGGACGGCGATTTGGATCTAGACCGCACCATTGAGCGAGCGCTCGATAACCATTGTGGCCGTCCCAACAGCATCGACGATTTCGTGATCCGCCGTTGGCAATCGCCTGAACGCGCCGTATCGCTGCTCATCGATCGCTCCGGGTCTATGACGGGCGCACAAGTTGCCATGGCGGCCGTTGCCGCAGCATCGGTCGTGCTGAATTCGGGCGAGCGGGCCGATACCAGCGTGATCGCCTTCGCCAAAAACGCCATGGTGATTCAGCCGCAAGGTGAGCGTCGAGAACCCGGAAAAATCGTCAACGACCTTTTGAGCCTGCGAGGTTGGGGCACCACCGATATTTCGATGGCGCTCACCGCGGCGGGCAAACAGCTCGCCCGATCCACCAGCACTGACCGTGTGGGCGTGCTGCTGAGCGACTGTATTTATACAGAAGGCCCCAATCCGAGCCGAACTTCAATGGGTCTGGGGCGCCTTCACGTGGTGTGTACTGCCGACAAGCCAGATTCGATTGCTGCGGCGGCTGAGATTGCCCGTCGTAACGGCGGCCGCTACGAAATCGCCACCAGTATTACCGCACTTGCTCCAGCTATTTCAAGAGTCTTAGGGGACGTGTAGGCATCGAGTCACCCGCCTCGGCTACGGTACGCCGAGCCGAAATAATTTGGGGGTACCAATGAAAACGCAAGCCGCAATTTTGTGGGAAACAAACACGCCATGGAGCGTGGAAGAGATCGAGCTCGACGCACCGAAAACCGGTGAAGTGTTGGTAGAAATGGTCGCCAGCGGCATGTGCCACTCCGATGAACATCTCACGACTGGCGACCTGCCCTTTGCCTTGCCCATCATTGGCGGTCACGAAGGCGCCGGCATTGTCAAAGAAGTCGGCCCCGGTGTGAGTTGGCTGAGCCCCGGAGACCACGTCGTGTTTGGTTTCATTCCGAGCTGCGGCCGCTGCCCTAGCTGCTCGGGCGGGCGTCAAAACCTGTGCGATCTCGGAGCACTCATGGGCCTTGGCATGCAAGTCACCGATGGCACGTCGCGTCATCATGCCAAGGGCCAGGACCTGGGCCTCATGTGTTTGCTGGGCACCTTTGCCAAGCACACCGTTGTCAACGAAGCCAGCTGCATCAAGATCGATAACGACGTGCCGCTTGACCGGGCATGTCTGCTCGGCTGTGGCGTGGTGACTGGTTGGGGCTCATCGGTATATGCCGCTGAAGTGCGCCCTGGCGACACAGTCGCCGTCGTCGGCGTGGGTGGCATTGGCGCCAACGCCATTCAGGGCGCTCGACTCGCCGGCGCCAAGCACATCATTGCCATTGATCCGGTGGAGTTCAAGCGTGAGAAGGCCATGGAGTTTGGAGCCACGCATACGTTTGCGTCGATGGCCGAAGCCATGCCAGGTATTCAGGAACTCTCATGGGGCACGATGGCCAACAAGGTCATCATGACCATGGGCGTCGGCTCTGGCGAGGTGCTCATCGAAGCGCTCGCGCTCACGGCCAAGCGAGGCCGAGTCGTCGTCACCAATATTCACCCCGCCATGGAGATGACCGCCAACGTGAGCCTGCTGGATCTCACGCTCATGGAAAAGCAAGTGGTCGGTTCGCTGTTCGGTTCAGGCAACCCGCGGGCCGATATTCCCAAGCTGATCGGCTTGTACCGCGAAGGCCAACTCGATCTCGATGGGCTCGTCACCAAGACGTACACACTTGAGCAAATCAATGACGGTTACGACGACATGCGTAACGGCAAAAATATCCGCGGCGTTCTGAGCTACGTCTAAGTCAAGGGGAACATATTTCATGAAAACTCGCGCAGCAGTTCTTTGGGGCCAAAACCAACCCTGGTCGATCGAGGAAATAGAGCTCGACCCACCTAAAGCCGGCGAAGTCTTGATCAAGACTGCTGCCGCTGGATTGTGCCATTCCGATGAGCACATGATCACCGGCGACATGTCAATCGACAATGCCACCGCCGACATGGTGGGTATGCCCCATATGTTCCCGCTCATTGGTGGGCACGAGGGCGCCGGCGTCGTGGTCGAAGTTGGCCCTGGCGTCACGTCGCTCAAAGTCGGCGACCACATCTCGTGCAGCTTCGTGCCCAGTTGCGGTCGTTGCCGCTACTGCTCAACCGGTAAGCAAAACCTGTGCGACCTCGGCGGCATGGCCTTCCAGCCTGGCATGATCACCGACGGTACGCATCGCCATCATCTCAATGGAGAAGGCGTTTCGACCATGGCGAAGCTGGGAACGTTCTCGGAATTCATGCTCCTGGCCGAGTCGAGCTGCGTCAAAGTCGACGACGATTACAACATGCAAGCGGTTGCCTTGGTGAGCTGCGGCGTGGCCACGGGTTGGGGTTCCGCCGCCAATCGGGCCAATGTGCAAGCCGGCGACACGGTCGTCGTGGTCGGCATTGGTGGCATTGGCATGAATGCCGTGCAGGGTGCGAAAATGGCCGGTGCAGCAAGAGTTATTGCGGTCGACCCTGTCGAATTCAAGCGTGAGAAGGCCATGGAATTTGGGGCTACGCACACCTTTGCGTCAATGGAAGACGCCATGGGCTCAGTCACCGAAATGACGATGGGCCAAATGGCCGACAAGGTCATATTGACGCCTGGCGTGCTCTATGGCGACATGATGCAACTCGGTACCGCGTTGTGCGGCAAGGGTGGCACAGTTGTGGTCACCGCAATTGCCCCCATGAGCCAGACTCACTCCGCTGTCAACTTGTTTGAATTGGCCATGTGGAACAAGGAAATAAAGGGCACCATCTTTGGTTCCTTGAACCCTCGCAAGGACATCCCCAATCTGTTGTCGATGTACCGAGCGGGCACCTTGAAGCTCGACGAACTGATCACTCGAACATACACGCTTGACCAAATCAACCAGGGTTACCAAGACATGCGCGACGGCATCAACATCCGCGGCGTCATCGTCTTCGACTGATTTGGCCACATAGCGGTGGCGCCCGAAGGGGTGTCGGTGGTGGCTAAATGGTGTTGACAACTGCAATTCTATTTGCTATGATCAACCCATGGTACGTTACGTTACGTTACGTTACGGCGTTTGGTTCCTTGCGGGCTGGTGATCGCGTGTTCAATGTCGATGGTGTCGTCTGCGTTCGCTGGTTCGGGTACGTCGGCCGATCCGTGGGTAAGTAAATGGGTTAATTGGGGCCGAGCTTCCCAGTCGGGATTTGTTTCGGCCTATTGGGACGACGTCACGCCCGTAGTCGCGCAGCCGTATTCGTTTTGGTCTAACAATCCGAATTTCACAATTCAAAAAGGCTTTTACATAGGCGTTCAAACGAATATTTCGTTGAAAGGCAATTCCGCGGGCTTATCTGCCCCGACTGGGGCGATGTTTTCGCTGTTCGGTACTGTTGGTGGTTATAGCACGAACTGGAGAAACCTCGATGGCGTTCACTGTTCCTCGACGGCGGACGGTTCGGCCGGAGTGAGTTGCGCAATACCTTATACGGTTTCTCAAGGTGTCAGTTACCGGGTAACAGTCGAGGCAGCATTTAGTGTCATTCAGTCTGAATGTCCGACACTGACTTGGAGTGGCACCTCGGCTGGTTGGTGTGTCGTCTACCGAGGCTATATCTCTCCTACAAGTTAGCCATTTAGTCGAACTCAAATCGGCGTCTGGTCGACGAATATTCTGCAGTTCGGCGACATAAACTATACCGGTCAATTTTTAGAGCCATTCTCGAGCTGTGCGTACAAATCTAAGGGTTCATTTGCCGTGCCGTTCGACCATATCGGGTCGAGCGACTTCGGGCCCGCATCGTTCTGGGCCTCGGACTCGGGCCAGGCGGGCGAATGCGGCCGTGCCTGGACCTCAAGTTGGTTGACCAATACGATCGCAATCGTTTAGGAGATCATTGTGACTAACCACACTGCCGATAAGCCCGGTCGAATTGCAAAATTTGCCACTCTATTTTGTTTAGCCGCGCTGGTCGTGAGTTGCGCAAGCAAATCTGGTGAAGCCTCATATCGTGGCTCAAATACGACGAAGCTGAACGTTATTCAACCCGAGGCCTTTCCGAAAGACACGGGCCGGGCGGCGGTAGAACCGACCTTGGCCGACGGCACATCGATTTCGTTCAGCGTGAACTCGGACGCAACTCTCAAGTCATCGAATTCCGGCCCTGTGCAAGTTGCTGAGTTCGTACAGGAGTCAATGTGCTGTTGGGGTCCGATCACTACGTGGACTTTTGGTAAGGCTGGCCACATTCGCATCGAAGTTGTACAGCACTCAGGTCCCGATCAATATCAGAAAGTCGACGTCGCACTATTCGATCCTTCGGCGATTACACCTTCGACTCCTGAGGATTTGGGTGACGGAGCGTGGCACTCGGTATTTGTGTGGCGTGAAGAATTTTCGATCGACGTGGTGGCCTCTGGTCTTCAAGGCGACCCCGAGAAATTTATGGCCGCAGTCGCAACAAACATGTTTCCGGCATCCGACACCCCGGCCCTTGACGGCATGGCACTACGAGTTGGCGGCGAGTTCACTCGTGTCGGTTCCCGTTTGAAGAATGCTGAGAAGCCAAAAATATCGTCAGGGGTTACATCGGATTGGTCGATCGCCGATGCAGCGACAGGCCGGTCGTTTGATGCCAGGTTGTCGACGTACGCGATCGACAATCCGGCCGGGTACGCCATCGATCAAGTGCTTGATCCTCAAATTGGGGTCGTGCGCTATTGGCAGGGCCGACAGGTGTTGGTGAACCGGAGTAACACGTACGCTCCGGCGGTAGCGAGTTGGTTGGACCACGGGTACCTTGTGGTTGTCTCGATTCCCGCAGCTAACGAGTCCGTGTTGGAACGAGTCGTCGGAGCTGTCAAGGCTTCTGCTGGATAGGCGTCATCGGCGATTCATCTGGAAGTTCGGTGGAGAGATGTTTCGGTGTAATGCATAAGTATGCATAGCTGTGATATGCTTTTTGAGTGAAACGCATTGGCATTCTGGGCGCGTCGGGCTACACCGGCACTGAACTGTTGCGCTTTCTGGCTGGTCATCCTGAAATCGAAGTGGCCTTCGCCACCGGCGATTCGATGGCCGGCCAGATGGCAGCACATGTCTATCCGAGCTTGGCGGCGAAATACCGCAGCCTGGTGTACGCCGAATATTCGCCCGACAAAATCGATGGCCTCGATCTCGTTTTCACCTGTTTGCCCCACGGGGCCAGCGGCCATCTCATGCGAGAAATCACCTCGAAGGTGCCCCACGTGGTCGACCTGGCAGCCGACTTCCGACTCAAGAACGCGAGCTTGTACCCAGCGTGGTACGGCGAAGAGCACCCCGACCCAACGCTGATCGAAGAGTTTGCTTTCGGTATTCCAGAGCTCACGAGCGCTGAGATCGGCGCCAAGAAGCACGTTGCTGCCGCAGGCTGTCATGTGACCGCCGCTGCGCTGGCGCTCACGCCACTCGTGCGTGCTGGTCTGATCCAAACCACCGGCGTGGTGGTCAACACCATCACCGGCGTCTCTGGCGCGGGCCGGGTGCCCAAACCCAACACACACTTTTGCACCGTCAATGAAGACGTCAACGCTTACGGGCTACTCAACCACCGTCACACCCCCGAGATGGAACAAATCATCGGGGCGCAAATCATTTTCACGCCGCATTTAGCGCCAATGAATCGGGGCATGCTGGCGACCTGTTACGCGAAACCGTCAACCGACAAGCCGGCTCCGACCACCGAGAGCCTCCTGGCCACGTTGGCCAGGGCATATCGCAAGCAACCCTTCATCGTGGTGCACCCAACGCCGCCGAGCACCAAGGCAACCTACGGCACCAACGCTGCCCATATCACCGCTCGCTACGACGAACGCACCAACACCGTCATCACCGTTTGTGCGCTCGACAATTTGGGCAAAGGGGCTAGCGGCCAAGCGCTGCAATGCGCCAACATTCTTCTCGGGCTCGACCAAACGCTGGGCCTGCCAACTGTGGGGGTATTTCCTTGAGTGTTACAGCACCAAAGGGTTTCGTGGCTGCCGGCATACATTGCGGCATCAAGGCCTCCGGCAATCCCGATCTGGCTCTCGTGGCCACCGCCACGGGTTTGCCCGTTAACGTCGCGGCGGTGTTCACGAGCAACAAAATGACAGCAGCGCCTGTG